>NZ_CAXSKY010000013.1:0-70251 GCF_964238065.1 Clostridium sp. AUH-JLR23 | reverse complement strand
GGCCTGTTGGAGAAACGGTTAACTCACATGCCTTTCACGCATGCATTCACGGGTTCGAATCCCGTACAGGTCACCATTTTTCAAACAAACGATCTTATGATCGTTTTTTTATTTATATAAGCACATAATTTGTGATATGTTTGATACATGTTATAATATGAAACAGAAAAGGAGTAAGATATATGATACTTGATACACTTAAACAATTTAAACCCTATTCGATCTCACCAGGATATCATAGTGACATGATTCTATATGGGACTGAAAGCACAGATGAGCTCATCCCTCACACAACATATCCTTATCAACATGATACTGCTAAAGCTATACAAGGTATTGTTCATAGTCACTATCAACATGATTTTGTTTTTGTTTTTATCCATGAACATTCTCTTTTATTTCAAATCACTCATCAAAATAAAATAGAAGCTTATTTAGAATATTCTTTTCATGAGCATCGTTTTATTATGGCAACTATCAATGAAGAAAGCGATAGTCTATATCGTTTTCTTTTAACAGCTATTAATTACTTATATAATCAATATCAGATTGAAGAATTTGCTGATATTTATGAAAATTGGCGTCATATTGATATGTCACAACATGAGCATGGTCAACAATGGGATGCCAATGAATATAAATATGTTTTACATATAGCAAATAGGCTCATTGAACTTGTAAAAGAAATGATGAATCAACCTGACTGTTTCTTATCTTTACATTATGATTCTGTTGAAGAATTTATGCAACATCAACATATTACATTTAACACACAATCATTATGTGAAACCTTTCTGTTTCAAAAAGATCCTCAAAATCTCTTACTTGATTTACAGTCTCAAGAAAAAATTTATGAGTCTTTATCCACAGCTTCTTATACTATTTTAGATATCAATCCTCTTTATAGTGATCAGGAAAAACAAAAGCTTCCATTATTTTTACAGGAATCTATCAAAGATAATGAACGTTTATATATGCAAAATCGTCATTTTTTAGATCAAAATGATTTTGATTTAATCAAATCATTTCAAAGAGGAAAAACTTGGTCTTGTTTATACTATGGTCCTTCAGGAACAGGTAAAACAACAAAATTACTTTGTGTTGCTGGGGCATTAGGTTTACCATCACTGAAAATGGTAGGAAGTCGTTCTATTGATGAATCAACATTATTTGGAAAATATGTTTTAAGAAATGGTGAAACTGTTTTTGAATATGGTCCTTTAAGTTTAATGATGAAATATGGTGGAATGTTTATTTTTGATGAAATTAATATGGTTGATAGTGATATTATTTCTTCATTAAATGATGTTCTCGATGGTACAAAGCAAAAAATATTAGATAATGGTGAAATTATTCATGCACATCCTTTGTTTAGATTTGCTGAAAGTATGAATATTGGTTATGCTGGAACGAATGAAATGAACCTTTCTCATAAATCACGTATTCAAAATAAAATAAAAATCAGTCAATTACCTATTGATAAAATGGCACAAATCATTGTCAAGGAAACAGATATCGACTTAAAAACAGCAACTCAAATGGCATCATTACTCGATGCTTTCAATAATGTTATTATAAACGAAGGAAATGAAACAATACAAAGAATTGACTTGAGAACCTTATTAAACTGGGCTAATAAAACAGTTGACTTAGATGGTGATGTATTACGTGCCAGTCTAGTCACTATTATTTCTGAATTAGCTGAGGAAGATGATGAAATTCTTAATCTGGAAGATGTTCGTCAAATTTTATCAACAAACGGTGCTGCTTCTTCAGTGATGTCATTAATCGTTCATGAATTTGTTGAACAGAAAGCATAAAGGTATAAAATATGTTATCACAAGATGAAAAAAGAAAACTTAAAAAAAATGCTGCTCTCTATGCCAGAATGCCTGTTCAATTACAAATAGATACAAGCAATCAGCATTATTCACAAATCCAAAATCAAAAAGCACTCATTATTTTAGGCGAACAAGCCCCTTATCGTTATCTTGCAAACTTTCATCCTCAAGGTTATGCCATGTTTATGGAAGGTCTGGAATTACACGAACTGGCTTCTTTGTTATATACTGATTTTCAAGTGCTATCCCATGTCTATCAAAAAGCCACTGAAGCTTTAGATATGGCCAATCAAAGTGCCAAAGCATATTTAAATAAAGAAATCAAATATCGTGATTTGAAAGATATTCTTTTCCATTATGTCTATCAAACCAATCTTCCATTAGTCTTAAAAGCCATTGAAGAAGGCGCTGTTGAAAATGCTATGGGAATAGAATATCCCGAAACATGGAATGCTTTAATGTATGCCAGACAAGCCATCATACTGGCTTTTATGAAAGAAAACCATAATCATCATGATACCTCATTTCTTATGGATAAAATCATTAAGGAAATAATGGCTATCTGTACTTATGGTTATCGCTTTAAATTAAATGATAGTATCGTTTATCTGCCACGTTATTTGCATCAGCATTTTACTGAAATAAGAAAACTTGCTATTAAGGGACGTTTACAAACCCATAATACAACCGAGCGTTTAGAAATAGCTCAAATGATTTTACAGCTCTGTTCACCTATTATGGAAGAAACTGTCAAAGAAATCATTGATACTATTCAAAACGGCTCTAAAATATCTGGCATCTCTAACAGTCTTTTTTCTCAAATGTCCAGTGAAATTGCTGTTCAATTTCAAAAGAGTACTTCCAATGATACTCAACCGCAAGAAACACCAACAAAGTACAAAATGAATCTTTCTGATGAAGAATTTCAACGTATTGAATCTCTAGAAAATGAAGCAGAAAAAACAAATAATCATCAAATTTTACAAGATATTCATAGACGTGAAGAAAAACAAAGAAAACAATTAGAAAAAAGGCTTCAAACCCAAACATATCAATCAACTATTGAACAATCTATTGTTTTATCTCCTTTAGAAAGAACAACACCAACTCAATATGGTATTATTGCTTTAAGAAGTCAACATGAAAGTATAGTCCGAAGTAATAAACTGGCAAGACTGTTTAAACGTGAAAGAATGTATGCTTCTAAAAGTCGTACAAAACATAGATTAGAATATGGTAGACATTTAGATCAGCAAAATCTTTACCGTGCTACTTTAGATGGTCGTGTTTTTAAGGAACATAAACAAGGCCAAAAGAAAGATTTATGCGTTTATATTCTTGTCGATACAAGTGAATCAATGAGCGGAGAAAAAATAATCAATACTATGAAAGGCTGTTTTGAACTGGCAAGAGTATTACAAACTTTAAAAATCCCCTTTTGCATCTCATCTCATAAAGCTTTAGGACAAACCAAAGTACAACTCACTGAAATTATATCTTTTCAAGACTGTCAAAAAAGATATATGTTAGATCGTATCTTTGCAATGCATACATCTGGTGGAACACATGAGGATATAGCTTTAGAATATGTATTAAAAAAACTTGCTGAATATAAAAGACAAAGAAAAGGTTTTGTTTTTGTATTATCTGATGGTGATACTCATGGTGTTGAACATATTCATGAATTAACACATCTTTATAAAAAAGATAAGAATATAGATGTCATTGGAATTGGTATTCAAACTGCCCGATTAATTACAAAAACATATCCTAACAGTTTATTTATAGAAGATATACAAACTTTACCTGATATGCTCATTAATAAATTAAAAGAAATTGCAATATAAAAACATCTCATTTGAGATGTTTTTATATTGCATATCCAATAACGAATAATGACATCATCACAACCAACAGCATTCTGATGGCTAACCAAATTGTTGGATAGCGACGAAATAAACGAAAATAAGTATATTCTACATTTGCAATACGACTTCCTCTTGCCCAAAAAGCATTGCATAATATGGAAAATATCCATATGATAATGACTAAATTCTGATGCGCTCCATGAAGCAATAAAAATATACCTGCTATCAAAATAATAAACCATTGTATCTTTATAAATAATTGATCTATTTTCCTATTCATTTTCCATAAACTCCTACATAAGAAACCTTTCCATTATTTTCCTGCATTCTTAAAATAACTTCTCCCTGTTTTTGGTTTTTATCTTTGAATTTAACTGTCAAAACTTGACTATCACCTTCTTCAATAGAAACAGATTGAATTGTGACAGGTAATGAATACGATGATAACTCATTCATGATAAATGTCACAATTTTTATTTGGACATCTTTAAGTGTATCTTCTTCCATGACATCTTGAAATTCAGCTTCCATATCCTGATAGATTTGTTCTTGTGATGCAATATCACTGGGATCTTCTTCTGCCTTTTGCATGACTTCTTGTGAATAACTGACTCATTTTTCTGTCACCTCTACCATATCAACCTGATTGTCATTGACTTGACATCCACTCATAGCAAAAGCTAAAACTGCACTCAATACAAATATTCCTATTCTTTTCATACCTTTTTCACCTACCTTATCTTTATAATATATTATTTGATATGAAAATAATTTAAATATTTAAAATAATATCTCTTCTCACTACCAGTATAACATATTCATTTTTATAGTAAAGCTATTTTATATTTTCAAAAAAAAGTATTTAAAAAACGGAGTCATCACTCCGTTATTTTTGTAAATATGACATCAGTGGCTGTTTAACACCATTAACAACATAATTACTTCCACCACGACCTTTGACATCTTCTACCATTGTTGTAATGACAATTGGTTTTGATGAATCAGTAGAAGCAACAGATAACCATCCAAGCTCTGTTCCTGTTGTATCATCTTGTGAATCCTTAATCTCTCCTGTTCCTGTTTTTGCAGCTAACTGATATTGACTGTTATTTAAAGCATGTGCTGTTCCATTATTGTCTTCAACAACTTGAATCAAATCAGATTTGATTTCATCCGTTGTTTCTTTAGAAAATGGTTCTGCCCAAACTGATGTTTCTGTTGATTTCACAACATGTGGTGTCATCATTTTACCATCATTCATAAAAGAACTATAAATAGATGTCATTTGAACTGGATTCATAAGAATCTGGCCTTGTCCATATCCACTATCTGCAATCAGTATTTCATCATCAAATGAATCACTTGTATATTGTGATTTTGTAAGAGCCAATTCAAAAGGAATATCTTCTCCAATCATTAAAGATTTATATCCTTTTTCAAGATTATCTTTTCCAATTTCTAATGCTGCTTTCGCAAAATAAACATTATCAGAATAAATTAAAGCATTTCTTAAATTATTTGGATTTGGTGCATGTAAAGTTGTGACAAAATAATCTCCCCAACTAAAATCTTTTTGCCATTTCATTTCAGCTCCAAAATCTTTAGATGCATCTAAAGAATCAGTTTCCAATCCAATGGCTGCTGTTATAGCCTTCATTGTTGAACCAGGCACCCAAGTCGCTCTAAAACGATTTGTTAATGGTTGATCTTCATCATTGTTTAAATCATCCCATTCTTCCGTTGAAAAACCATAAATAAAATCATTGCTGTCAAAAGATGGTGTGCTGACTAAAGCCAAAACTTCACCATTTGTCGGATTCATCGCAACTGATGCACTTTGATCTTCATCAAATGCATTATATAAATCTCTTTGTAAATCAATATCAATCGTTAATGTGATATCCTGTCCATCCTGTTTTTCCTGCGTAGCAACTGTACTCTTTGTACTTCCATTTTCATCAACAATAGAAATTGTTGCCCCATTTGTTCCTTTTAACTGTTTTTCATATGCTGCTTCAATACCGCTTCTTCCAATCATTGATGTTTCTGTATAACCTTCACCTTGATGTTTTTCTAAATCTTCAGCAGTCACCTGTTGCATATATCCAGTTAAATGTGATGTCACTTCACCATATGGATAAGTACGAACTTCAACTGTATTGAGCTGTACTCCTGGAATTTGTAGTAATTGGTTTTCTAACTGTGTATCTGTTGATGGAATTGTTGTTAATGGAACAAAAGAATCATCTTGAATCCATGATGCACTCATTGTTTTTTGAATGCTTTCTTTTGTTAAACCTAACAACTCAGCCAGTTGGTCGTAATCATTTTCACCATTCAGTTTACCTCTTACTAAACCAACAGAATAAGCTTCTCCTTGTCCTGCCAACATTTTTCCATTACGATCTAAAATTTGTCCTCTGATTGCTTCATCTTCTGAAACTCTCACTCTATCATTTTGTGTTAAATCTGGAAAAATAAATGAATCATCCCACACAATTTTTCCATCTTCAATCGTTGTTTTATTTTCAAAAGTAACTTCTCCAGCAATTGTATTCATTTTCACATTATATGTTAATTCATTATCAGTTTCATCTGTAACTTCAATTTGAAAATCACTTGCTTCAATACCTTCATAAATATTCTGATTTCTTTCCACAAATGTTTGCTGATCATAAGATTTCTGTGATTCGCTACTTAGACTATTGTACATATCTTCATATTTCTTTTCAGATATTTGTGCATAAAAGTTCTTTAATGTGGATTCATTATTATTCCCTGATAATAAAAAGAATAACACTACTGCCACAATCACAACAATCGCTACAAGACCTCCAATAGCAATATATTTCTTTCGATTACGATTCGTATATACGACTCCCATATCTTCTCCTCCTTTGTAAGCTTAGTATATCACTTTCCAAAAATAAAGAAAATATTTAGTCGATATTTCTCAAAGAATACAAAAATGACTAACAAAACTGTTAGCCATTGGTCTGTGGAGTATTCAAATTCGTAATAATTGCTAAAACTGTTAAAATATGTCCAAGCTTTGTATCAGAAATAGCTCTCACTGTTTCTCTAAACTCATTGTTACTTTGATTATATGTGAGTTTACGATATTCAAGATAAGAACTGATTTCAAGTTTCAATATTTCATTTAATACTGCCCTGTATCCTCCCTGTAAATTAATCTCTGGGACCATTGGATCAAAGTTAACACCATATTCTAACTTATAAAAATAATTCAAGTAATTGGCATTTGTTTCAGCATTTTGAGCAAAAGCCAATAATGCATTTTTTTCTTCCTGTGATGAAGCTAAAGCTGCTGCTCGACGATAAAGTTGAGCTAAAAATTTTTCTGTATAAATATAAGATTGAAGTTGTTCACGCATGTTTTACACCTCAATTTAACATATGTCAATAATCCATAAATGTGAAAAAAGATTTGTTTATTTCAACAAATCTTTAACAACTTCACTGGCAATTAAAAGTCCCGCACTAGAGGGTACAAAAGCTGTACTTCCTGGAATAGTTCTTTTATGGGTTATTTCATCTGATGCAAAAGGTTTCATTGGTAATTCTTGAGAATAAACAACTTTTAAGTGTTTGACACGACGTTTCTTCAATTCTCTACGCATCACCTTAGCAAGTGGACAAACAGATGTTTTATAAATATCACTAACTTGTAATAATGCTGGATTCATTTTATTTCCTGTTCCCATTGAACTGATCAAAGGTATCTTTTGGTCACAACGAACAGCTAATTCTATTTTAGAAGTGATTGTATCTATGGCATCAACCACATAATCATATTGTGATAAATCAATTTGATTAGCTGTTTCAGGTAAATAAAACATATCCAATGTTGTCACGTCACACTCAGGATGAATTGATAATATTCTTTTTTTCATCACATCAACTTTCTTTTGACCAATGGTTTCCTGTGTTGCGATAATTTGACGATTTAAATTCGACAAAGAAATAACATCATTATCCACAATCGTGATATGTCCAATACCACTTCTCACCAGTGCTTCAACAACATATCCACCAACACCACCAACACCAAATACAATGACATGAGCCTGATTTAACTTTTGGATATTATCTTCTCCTACTAATAATTCAAATCTTGAAAACATTTTATTCTCCTTTGTCATAATCATCTAAAAAATGATGTCTTCCTGATTCATCGCTATATGAAATAATGGTTGCCAAATTCACATTTTCTACACTTTTAAAAACATTCTTTTTCACATTAGGATTCATTGTTTCTAAATATTTTAATAAGTTTTTCATTTCTTCTCGTTTAGAAGTATGATGCACTTCTCCTAATTCTTCCATTTCTTCAGTAAAACGACAGGCACATTGAATAAAAGATAAATCATTATATTTACACCAATTGATAATATCTTTTTCTTCTATTAAATACATCGGTCTAATTAATTCCATTCCTTCAAAGTTTGTACTATGTAGTTTAGGCATCATCGTTTGTATTTGTGAACCATAAAACATTCCCATAAGAATTGTTTCAATGACATCATCAAAATGATGTCCTAATGCGATTTTATTGCATCCTAATTCTTTGGCTTTCGCATATAAAAAACCACGTCGCATTCTTGCACATAAATAGCAAGGAGATTTCTCAATATTTGTGACAACCTTGAAAATATCTGATTCAAAAAACTGAACAGGTATTCCCATAATTTTTGCGTTCTCTTCAATTTTTTTACGATTTTTCTCATTATATCCTGGATCCATTGATAAGAAAACCAATCCAAAATCAAACTGTCCATGACGTTTAATTTCCTGTAGTAACTTAGCCATTAACATAGAATCTTTTCCCCCAGAAATGCATACTGCAATATTATCACCTGGTTGAATAAGATCATATGTCTGAATAGCCTTCACAAATTTTCTCCATATTGGTTTTCGATATTTCTTTATAATACTTTGTTCAATCTGTTTTGTTCTATCCATGTATTTCTCCTTTAATTTCACACATCCAAACTATATCAAACATCTTATCATTTGACAATTTTTATTTATTTTTATTGTCACAAACTGGTAACGTTCCTTCTGGAATCCAATCTTTATAAGAAGATTCATAAAGTGCATCAGATTTTTCCTTAGCCAAACGTTGTTCACTAGCAAAATCCAAGTCCATTGTATCACCAAAGAATTGAAGTGTCATAGCATAAAAATCATCAGGAGATATACGCGTTATAATCGCACCTATGCATCTTACATTTTG
This sequence comes from Clostridium sp. AUH-JLR23, assembly GCF_964238065.1. Taxonomy (NCBI): domain Bacteria; kingdom Bacillati; phylum Bacillota; class Clostridia; order Eubacteriales; family Clostridiaceae; genus Clostridium; species Clostridium sp. AUH-JLR23. The sequence continues at coordinate 61,285 of NZ_CAXSKY010000013.1, read as the reverse complement.
ATATCCTGCATCTCTATATTTTTCTCTTGCGTCTTCTACATTCTTTTTTATATATTGGTTGAATTTCACCAGTCAATTGATGATCAACAGTTCAATCTTCTAATCCAAGTGTTTTAAATGGAATGTTAGCCTTTTTTTAAATAGGGCGTTATCAGAGGAATTAATAAAATGGGTAAAAAATGTGTATAAACTGATTTTGTTTGTGTTATATTCTCAAATGTAATCATTGTTTCACCTCTTTATTCTTTATATATTATATTTTGAAAATAATCAAATAAAAATGATTAAAGCATACGCTCTAATCACTTTTATTCTTTTCCATCCCAACAATAAGTACATAACTTACAAGGTTCAATACCAATAGATTCAATCAAATCATCTAAACGATGATATCTTAAAGATGTGAATTTTAATCTCTTACAGATTTCATCTAACATTTGTTGATATTTTTCACTATCAGGATTTGCATATTCAGCTAATATTTCATCAGTGACATCACCTTGTTCTAAATCTTTAATCACACGACGTGTAATTAAATCTAATTCTGAATTAGAACGTGAGAAATTCAAGTATTTACATCCATATAAGATAGGTGGACAGGCTGGTCTCACATGAACTTCTTTAGCCCCAGATTGATATAAAAACTCTGTTGTTTCTCTTAATTGTGTTCCTCTGACAATAGAGTCATCAATTAATAATAAACTCTTATTTTTAATTAATTCTTTTACAGGAATGAGTTTCATTTTTGCGATTAAATTTCTTTGACCTTGACTTTGTGGCATGAATGAACGTGGCCAAGTTGGTGTATATTTAATAAATGGTCTTGCAAATGGGATACCAGATTCATTAGCGTAACCAATCGCATGTGCCAATCCTGAATCAGGAACTCCAGCGACACTATCAGGCTCAACTGTTCCTTGATCACGTTTCGCTAACATACTTCCACAATCATAGCGCATCTTTTCAACATTCACACCTTCATATGTTGAAGTTGGATATCCATAATAAACCCATAAGAATGAACAAATTTTCATTTGATCGTTTGGTTTAACTTTTTGTGTAAATCCATGAGGATAAATAAAACCAATTTCTCCTGATCCTAAATCTTTATAATGATGATAACCAAGATTTAAGAAAGCAGAACTTTCAAAAGTGACACAATAAGCATCATCTTTTCTTCCAATAATCACAGGTGTTCTTCCTAATTTATCTCTGGCACAATAAATCCCTTCATTCGTCATTACCAATATACTCATTGATCCTTTGACTAATTTTTGAGCATGTTGAATTCCTTCCACAATTGACTCTTTTTGATTAATTAATGCAGCCACCATTTCTGTTGGATTGATTTCTCCCCCGCTCATTTCCAAGAAATGTGTCTTCCCCTGTTCAAAGCACAATGTTCTTAATTCATCTAAATTATTAATTCTTCCAACTGTTGTAATCGCAAATGATCCTAAATGCGAATTCACCAACAATGGCTGTGCCTCACTATCAGAAATACATCCAATTCCAATATTTCCAGCAAATTCTTCAACATCTTTTTCAAACTTTGTTCTAAAAGGTGAATTTTCTATATTATGGATAGAACGTTGAAAACCATCCTTTCCATAAACGGCCATACCACCTCTTCTTGTTCCTAAATGTGAATGATAATCTACTCCAAAAAACAAATCCATGACACAATCATTTTGTGACGCTACCCCAAAAAAACCACTCATACTGTTCCTATCTCCTTTGTCTATAATTTACACACCTATTCTAATCAATTTCATAAAAAAAGTCTACAAACTTTTTATTATTTTACGACTTTTTTATCGCAACTAAAAAATAGTCATTTTTTTCATGACTATTTTGATAAAAAGATTCGACTACGTTTTTCTAATTCTTGAATAAACTCCTGCTTTTTAACTGGTGAAATCAAGACTTCACTATTTCCATTTCTCCCCTTTTGCGCTTTATATATGATATCAAGACGATCAAGTGATAAACACAGGAACTCAGTGGATTATGCGTTTCTTTAAAAGAACGGATATCATAGTATGGAATATCTTCATGAAAGAAATAACCACATCTCACTTCCAAATAATCATCATGAAACTCATAATATGTCCAAAAAGTACATATCACAAATAAAACATCAATAGGAATGAAAATGATTAATGTTAACCACATACCCCAATCATCTAATCGCCATGTGACTGGCTTTAGTAACATATAATTGCACCAAACAATAACAGCGATAGCTATCATCCACATTATACCTATCTTTGAACGATAACGTTTCATATACCCTCCTTAAAAATAAGCATCTATTCCATCAGCAATACCCTGTGCACATTTTGTTTGAAAAGCATCATCATTTAAAAGTTGATCTTCTGTTGGATTCGTAATAAATCCCATTTCAATATAAATAGCTGGGACTTCACTCCAATTTAATCCAGACAAATCATTACGATAAGATACTCCACGACTTTTAATTCCTGTCTTGGCACAATAAGAGCTAATCACATTTTGAGCTAGTCTTGATGAAGCACTATAAATAGATGAACAATAAGGATTATCACTTGCAGGTGCAATCGTATGTGCTCCTCTAGCACTTGATCCAGCTCCATCACAATGTAAATGGATAACTGCTGCAGCATTATTGTTGTTACCAATCATAGCACGCTCTTTATTAGAAATATTAACACCTTGACTTGTTCTTGTCATAATGACAGTATAGCCTCTACTTTGTAATTCATTTCTTAATTTGAGACCAATTTCCAATGTTGTCTGTGATTCAGGAATACCTGTTGATGTTCCTGTTGCTCCACCAGCAACTTTTGCTTTCTTTGTTGATGCTCCTGGACCAATAGGTTCTAAAGAGCTGTTCCCCTGTCCCTGATGTCCCGGATCAATCACAATCACTTTATTATTGGGTGAAGCGACATATTGTTTTGATGAAGATGAAGAAGATGAGGTTGTTGATGATGAACTTTGAGGTTTTATTACTTCTTCTTTAACTTCCTCTTTTACTGTCACTTTCAATGTTTTTTCAGCTTTGTTTTGATTTTTATCGACTGCTTTCAAAACAACTTTATATGTTCCAGCCTCCTTTGTATTGACATTACTTTCATATGTATAGTAGTTATTTTGATCATCTTTAACTTTATCTTGGCTGACATATGTTAAATCGCCATCTACTTTATCCCTCACCGATTCAATATATTTTTTCATATCAAATTGATCACCATAATCAAGTGTTACAGACTCTTTTGTCAATTTAATTTCTGGCAACTGTGTATCCTTCACTTCTATTTCATGTGAAAATGTTTTACTTAATTCACCTTTAGAAACTTTATATTCTAAAGTCTGCTTTCCTATTGTCATTGTATCTATTTGAGGAGCTGATAATTGTCCACTTTGTTTAGCAACCAATTCCTCTGCCTGACAGTTAGTCCCATATTCTATAACTGTCTGATCTGTAAAAGTCAGTTGAATAGAATCTAATATTTTTTGTTTTTGATCATTTTGATACCAGATATATCCACCAATTCCTCCTGCAACGACAATCACAATGGATAAAATCAATATGATCCATTTCTTTTTCGTCATAATACCTTCTCCCTTCAGTATATTCATTTTATCATCTTTCCGATATAAAAAAAAGAGAGATGGATTATCTCTCAAAATCTTGTACAACACGTTTTAAATCCTCTCGAATTGGTAATTGTTGTGGACACATTCTTTCACATGCTCCACATTGCTGACAATGACTGGCCTTAGCCTGATCTTCCATTTTCTCATATTTTCCTTTAAATAATTTTTCATCATCATAAACAAAACAATTATTCCAATATCTAAAGTTAGCAGGTATATCAACACCAAAAGGACAAGGCATACAGTATCCACAACCTGTACATCCATTTCTTGTACGAGCATGTAATGTATCTGCAACTTTTTGAACGATATTCATTTCTTCATCATTTAAATTCTGATAATCTTCAAAAGTTTTTAAATTATCTTCAACCTGTGATAATGTTGACATCCCACTTAAGATGACTTTTACACCAGGCAAAGTTCCTACATATCTTAATGCCCAAGATGCTAAAGTTCTGTTTGCATCATAATCCTTAAACATTTGTGTCACATCTTGTGGTAAAGTAGCCAAACTTCCACCCTTAATAGGCTCCATAACAACAATAGGTACTCCTAATTGGTTGGCTAAATCAACACCCTTTTGTCCAGCTTGAATATTCATATCCATATAATTTAACTGTAACTGACAAAAATCCCAATCATGAGCTTTTAATATTTTTTCAAAAACAGGATATTCATCATGGAAACTAAATCCTAAATATTTAATTTTTCCTTCCTGTCTTAATTGTTCACATAATTCAATAATATGATATTCTAATACTTTTTCCCATTTCTTTTCATCTAAAGCGTGCAACAAATAAAAATCCACATATTCCACATCTAATCTTTGTAGTTGTGATTCAAAGATTTCTCTGGCTTCCTGTTGACTATTGACATTCCAGATTGGCAATTTTGTCGCTAATGTATATTGATGTCTATCATATTTTTTCAAGACTTTCCCAACAAATGGTTCACTATCTCCATTATGATATGGATATGCTGTATCAATATAAGTGACTCCATTTGCAATCGCCATGTCTAACATCTGTTCAGCTTCTTTTTCTTCAATATTCCCATTTTCATCTAAAGGAAAACGCATGCATCCAAAACCTAGTAACGATGATTCAATCCCTAATTTTTCAAACTTCCTTTTTTCCATCCTATTTCACCTCTATGATTATCATACTACTTTTTTATCAAAACATATAGCTTTAGATTTTATTTTTTTATATGCCATATATATTTTCAAAATAAAGTTAACACTTTATAATCAATATCAATCTATTAAATATGAGGAGAAACTTTATGATGATACGTCTTGCTCGTCTAGAAGATTTATCTATGCTTGTGCAAATATGTAATGAGTGTTATCCGCCTGAAGAAAGAATATCAGAAATTGAATACAAACACAGATGAGAAACATATCCTCAACACTTTTGGATTATGGAAGAGCAAAAAGAAATCCTTGCTTTTATCAACGGTCCTGTGACTGATCATTCTCGCATTCAGGATGTTATGTTTCATGATCCTCGTATTCATAATGAAAATGGAAAGTGGCAAGCTATTTTAGGTGTCAATACATCATTAAAGCACCAAAATCATGATTATGCTTCAAAGCTGATGTATCAGCTGATTGAGGATGCAAGAAAACAAAATCGCAAAGGTTGTATTTTAACTTGTAAAGAGGAACTCATTCATTATTATGAAAAGTTTGGATTTATGAATCTTGGTCTATCTCAATCAACACTTGCGAATGAAACTTGGTATGATATGGTTTTATATTTTGAAAAAAAAGATTCTAGATGAGATACTAGAATCCTTTTTCATAAATACCTGCATTTTGACAGTATATAACAACTGATAAGCCATAACATACAACAAAGAATATAGCAATGACACCTACACTTAATATATTGACTGATAACAGATCTGTCTGCATCATATTTGCCAATGCATGCACTGAAAAATAAGAAGAAAGACTCATAAGTAAAAATGGGACAATATATGTCAATAACAATTCTTTTTGCACACCTGCTTTTAATGTTTTTGTACTAATCCCTATTTTTCTTAGAACACGATAACGTTCTTTTTCTTCAAAAGCATCATTATAAAGTTTCATAAAAATGATACTTCCACTCGCAAAAATAAAGACCATAAACATAAAGATACAAACAGGATAAAGCATTTGAATCCATTGATTAGAATCATTTTGAGGATCAATTTTAATGAGACCTACACAATCCTGATGTTGTTGAATATCATCAACAGATGCATTTAACATTTTGGTATTTTCAATTTTATAATTATAGACATATAAAGATGCTCCTGCAGATTTCAATCTTCCATATTCTTCATCACTGACACAATAGAAAGAAACCTGTTCCTGTAAATACCCTAAATATGGTACTGTTGTTCTTTGAATTGTATCATAGACTTGATTTTGTATCTGTACATCTTCTAATTCATCCGTTGTAATTAATGAAAGGATATATTGATGAGCTAAATCAATCACTTCATCATTTTGTGGCTGTTTAAGTTCAAATGCCTGATGAGAATCCTGGGCTAATTTTTTGAGTTGAGAATAAGGAATCAAAGCAAATGTATTCTTTTGATGTGTTGTACTGGCATAACTTCCTTCAATCTGCAACATTTCAATATAGGAACTATACTGCACATCATTATGTTCTTCTATCACTTGCATAAATTCATTTTGGAGATTAGCCTGTTGAGAAAAAATCTGATACGTATAGACATTTTCAAAATCATGTATCATCTGACAACGTTCATGCATAGCTACACCTGTAGCTAATGCTGTGAGGGCACATATCATTAATACTGTCACAATCGCATAAGTACGATAATTTTTCTTCATACGAAAGATAATCTGATTGATCCATAAAGTTCTTTGTTTCTTGTATAGAAATCTTTTATTGGAAGCCAATGTCTGATAAATCAATGGAATGAAACCACCAAAGAGCAAATAGACACCAATGATGACCAAAATAACTGCTAATAAGGCATTAGCCATTGTTTCCATGCCACCTTCTTTAATCGCATAATAATATCCTAAAACCAGAATGATAATTCCAAGTATGGCTTTTAAAAAGAGAATCACTTTATTTTGTTTCACATATTCATTTTGACGATTAGCACTGACCATATCTAAAACACTGCTTCTTACTAAATTGATATATCCTTTGAAAACAAAAATCATATAAACAATAAAGTAAATCAAACTGCTCCATAAAATGGCTGACAATGAAATTTCAAAAGAAAGATTGACTTCGATATCAGAAATCGTTACTAAAGTCATTGTAAACAACTGAGATATTAAAATGCCAAAACCGATTCCCATAGCCAAAGCAACAAGACCAATCAGCATTGTTTCCAACATATAAAGTTTTCCAATTCTCTGATTTGTGAGTCCCATAAAAACATAGACACCAATTTCTTTTTTACGTTTGGTTAAAAAAACGTTTGTAGCATACCAGATAAAGAAAAACATAAAACAGCTTAAAACAACAATCACACATTGAATGACAATCTTTATATTTTGACTATTTATTTTTCCTAATGATTCCATAATAGAAGAATCCATAAGATTAAAGAAATTAAAAATAATAAGAACTGTAAAAGCTAATGATATAATCAGTGAAACATAGTTTTTAAAACTTGCTTTGAAGTTCATGATGGATAATTTGGCTAAGCTCATGAAAAATCACTTCCCATAGACACTTGCATATCAATGATACGATCATAAAATTCTTTACGAGAATCTCCTCGCGTTAAACGACATTTCATCATACCATCACTTAAAATATAGACATCTTTAGCATACGAAGCACTTAAAGCATCATGTGTCACCATTAAGATAGTGGCTTTTCCTTCATCATTGACCATTTTAAGACGTTCCAGTAAATCACGACTTGATTTTGAATCGAGAGCGCCCGTTGGTTCATCTGCAAATATGATTTCAGGTTCACTGATTAATGCACGACAAGTGGCTCCTCTTTGTTTTTGTCCGCCTGATAATTGGTAAGGATATTTCTTTAAATGCTCCTTTAATCCAAAAACCTGTGCTAAAGCCTGGCATTTTGATATACATTCCTGAGAAGAAACACCATTTAATGATAATGGCAAGGAAATATTATCTTGTAAAGTCATTGTATCCAACAAATTATAATCTTGAAAAATAAAACCAATCTTATCTCTTCGTATCTGAGATAATTCTTTATTTTTTAACTTTGTAACATCTTTACCATCCAATAGAACTGTTCCTTGTGTCGGTTTATCAATCGTTGATAAAATATTCAACAACGTTGTCTTTCCACTTCCACTCGGTCCCATAATCGCAATAAAATCATTTTCATAAATGGTTAAATCAATACCTTTTAAGACTCTTGTTTGAAAACCTCTTGTTCCATAGTTTTTGACTAATCCTTTGATTTCAACAACTTTTTTCTTATCCATAAATCATTCCTCCTAACACTTTCCATTTTAAGATATCATTGATGAGAAATCCTTACATCTTGATAACAATATCTATTTATATCTTACATTGACTGAAAGGTTAGCGATAAAAATAATCTCTTTGATCCTGAAATGTTATATGAACACGGGTAAACTCTTGAAAAGCACTATCTACTTCAATAGAATGTCCTAATTGAGAAATGACTTTTTCCACCATATATAATCCCATTCCAGTAGATTTATATTGTCCATTATGATGATTTTGACCAGTAAATCCTTTTTCAAAAATTCTAGGCAAATCTTGTGATTGAATACCTTCTCCATTGTCTTCAATATATAAATCTATCTGCTCTTCATGATGTTCACTCCAGATTTTTAATTGAGGTGACTCTTTGGCATATTTAATGGCATTGTTGATAATCTGATCCAAGACATAGATGAGCCATGTTTTATCACTATATATCTGTAAATTCTCTACATTTACATCCATTTCAAAATGCTTATTAATCAAAAAGAATTGATTATTCTTGATGGATTGATAAACACTGTCTTTTAATGAAACAGGTTTAATGTATATATCATGAATCTGACTTTGAATACGACTCACTACCATGATTTGATTCAGATACTGGTTCATTTTTTCTAACTGTTCCTGCATATTTTGTTTTTGTTGATAATCTGTATTTTTCTGATTGATCAATAAACTAGCTGATAATGGAATTTTAATTTCATGGCACCATTTCGTCATATAATCCTGTAAATCATTATTGACTTGATATATTTCATCTAGCTGCTTTTGAAGAACATGAACATCGTGATAAGCAATATCAATATTATCAAAATGATCAAACTCAAAACAAATGACTTCTGTTGATTTTAAATAATCCTTTTTCTTATCTAAACGTTTTTTTTCATGCATAAAGTCTAAAAAAATGAAAGAAAGAAGACATACCCCTACAACAACATCAAAATAAATCAGATATTGTGTATTAGCTCCAGGAACAAGATAAATAAAATAGAGATTATACGCCAATATAATCAAGGTTATGACAAGGATATAGCGACTATATTTTCGTAAATAAATCATGATATATAATATCCCTGTCCTTTCTTTGTACAAATAATATCCTGATGACATTCATCTTTTAATTTTGTACGCAATCTGGAAATAAGCACTGTTAAAGAATTATCTGAAATAAATTCATCAGTATTCCACAACGCTTCCATTAATGCCTGTCTTGTGACTATGGCTCCTTGAGATTCTAATAAAAGACAAACTATCTGACTTTCTGATTTTGTCAGATGAATCTCATGTTCATGATAAAACAAGCTGCCCTTTGTTTTATCATAATAAATATCGGCATTGATTCTCATTTGATCTTTAACTTTATATTGATATGTTCTTCTTAAAATAGCTTCAATCTTAGCCTTCAACAATTCCAAATGAAATGGCTTATCGACATAATCATCCCCACCTTGAAGAATGGCTCTGATTTTATCATGATCATCATTACGACTGCTTATAAAAATTAAAGGAACTTGTGATGTATTTCTAATTTGTGTACACCAGTAAAAACCATCATAATATGGTAAATTAATATCCATTAAAATAAGATGAGGTTTATAATTATAAAAATCTTCAACAATATTTTCAAAATGTGTTGCGATAACAGCATAATATCCCCATCTCATCAAAAAATCTTTTATTTCTCTAGCAAGTGTTTCATCATCTTCTACAATCATGATGTGCATTTTTTCCATTTCCATCACCTCTTAAAAATATTATATATTTTTCAAATCTTCACGAAAAGAAAAAAGCACAACATTACAAAAATGTAACATTATGCTAAGTCTATTCATATATCTTCTTGGCTATCAATATTGAAAATATAATAAGTTTCCTTTATCATGAATTTTCATTATATTTCAATAAAACATTAATATTTAATGCCACAAGATATGTGTGATGATTCTCATCTTTAAATGTTATATATTGGTCAGTGTCATAGCCACTTAAAGCTGTTGTTTTTTGTAACTTGACATCTTGATTCAAGAAAACTTTCGCAAAAGTCTTTGCTGTTTCTTTGGCTTGTTGTTCACTTGTCATACGTGTTGGTAATGTATCTAAAAAACCATATTCCTTATTAACAAATTGAACCAATTGACCATCCTGATAAGCAAAATCCAAGCGTAAAGTAGGGTTATTTTGATCATTGCCAATTGTGATAATATCATCTATTTCATAAACCACTTTTTTATTTGTTAACTCCTGATATATCTCTTCAGGCATTGTCTGTTTTATCCCATCCATAAGCTGCTTTTTTTCAGCTTCTACAACTTTTTGTTTGTCATCTTGTTTTATGGATTGACTATTTTTTAACTGATCATTTTGAATTGTTTGTGTACACCCACTTAAACAAACAACAAGTAATACTAACAATAATTTTTTCATTTTTTTATTCTCCCATCTTTTATACACTATGATTATAAGTCTTTGATGTGGATAATATATGAAAAAACTGTTAATCAGTTTAGAAATGAACAGTTTCTTTTTCTAATAATTACCAATTGTGGCTACCATGACAGCTTTAATTGTATGCATTCTATTTTCAGCTTCATCAAAAACAACAGATTGTGATGATCTGAAAACTTCATCTTCAACTTCTCTAATATCAATTCCCTGTTCATGCTTAGCCTTAGCGACTTCTGTTTCAAAGTCATGAAATGATGGTAAACAATGCATAAAAAGTGTAGACTCTTTTCCCGTTTTTTTCATCATTTCTGTTGTCACTTTATAAGGTGATAACATTTTGACTCTTGGTTCATATAAAGCTTCATCTTCTCCCATGCTAACCCAAATATCTGTATAAATGACATCAGCATCTTTCACCGCTTCATCAACATTATCTAAAACCTCAATTTTTCCACCTGATTTTTGTGCTTCCTGTTGACAATACGCTAAAACTTCAGGATCAATTTGTAAATCTTTGGGTCCTAAACATACAAAATGCATTCCCATTTTCATTGCACCATACATCAGCCCATAACAAACATTATTTCTAATATCTCCTGTAAAAACAAATTTGACTTCTTCTAATGGTTTATTTAAATGTTCTTCAATAGTCATAAAATCAGCCAATGTCTGAGTTGGATGATCAACATCCGTTAATCCATTCCATACAGGGACACCTGAGTATTTGGCTAAATCTTCAACAGTCTTTTGTTCAAATCCTCTAAATTCTATACCATCATACATTCTTCCTAAAACTTTCGCTGTGTCTTCTAAAGATTCTTTTTTCCCCATTTGTGAATTGCTTAAAAAAGTCACATGTCCACCTTCATCTAAAGTGGCAACTTCAAAGGCACAACGTGTACGTGTTGATGTTTTTTCAAATAATAAGACTACATTTTTTCCTTTTAATGCTGTTCCAACTCTTCCATTTTTCTTTGCTTTTTTTAAACGATGTGCCATATCTAATAAATAACGAATTTCTTCTTTAGAATAATCTTTTAATGTTAAAAAGCTTCTATTTTTTAAATTGACCATATAATCCTCCTATCTTGTAAACATTGTTCCAATACCATCTTTAGATAACATTTCAATTAAAATAGAATGAGGAATACGACCATCAATAATCACTGCTTTTTTCACATTTTCGCGAATGGCCCTCACACAACATTCTACTTTAGGAATCATACCACCACTAATAATCCCTTTATCTGTTAATCCTTTCACTTCATAGACATGAACCAAAGGAATCAATGTTGATTCATCATCTTTATCCATTAATAATCCTGGTATATCACTCACCAAAATCATATTCTCTGCTTGGATTTGGGCTGCAATTTCAGCAGCTGCAGTATCAGCATTAATATTATAAGTCTGTCCTGTTTCATCAGTCCCCACACTTGAAACAACTGGAATATAGCCTTTATCTAATAAATCTATAATGATATGAGCATTAATTTTGACAATATCCCCTACATATCCCAAATCATCTTGAGATTCATGTTTTTTCGCAACTATCAGCTGATTATCAATACCACTGATTCCTACTGCATTACCACCTTTTTGCATAATTAATTTTACAAGATCTTTATTTGTTTTACCAGCTAAAACCATTTGCACAACATTCATTGTTTCATCATCCGTATATCTTAAACCATGAATAAACTGAGATTCAATATTCATCTTCTTTAATGTCTGATTAATTTCTGGTCCACCACCATGTACCAGAATGACTTTAATCCCAATTTCTGATAATAACACGACATCCTGAATCACATTCATCTTTAATTCTTCATTAATCATGGCATTGCCACCATATTTAATCACAACAACTTTATCATGATATTTTTGAATATATGGTAATGCCTGAGATAAAATTTCTGCTTTAATCACTGCGTTTTGATTCATAATTATTCCCCTTTATGTGCGATAATCGCCGTTAATTTTGACATAGTCATAAGTTAAATCACATCCCCAGGCAGTTGCCTGATCATCTCCATCATGTAAATCTATGATTATTTCTATCTCATCTTCACTTAAGATCTGAGCAGCTTCTTCCTCACTAAAAGGATATCCACCACCATTTTGACAAACACAAATTTTCCCCTTTTTACTTTTAAAATCAACATCAATTTTTTGAATATCATAATCAGCATCACTATAACCAATAGCACATAAGATACGTCCCCAATTTGCATCTTCACCAAACATAGCAGCTTTCAAAAGTGAACTTGTAATAACAGATTTAGCAACAATCTTTGCATCCTTTTTTGTCTTTGCATGTAAAACGTTACAAGTTAAAAGTTTTGTTGCTCCTTCACCATCTTTCGCAATCGCTTGAGATAAACATGTACAAATATACATCAATGCTTTTTTAAAGCACTGATAGTTTTCATCCTTTTGTGTAATTTCATTATTTTGAGCTAGACCATTACACATTAATGTCAACATATCATTAGTAGAAGTATCCCCATCAACACTCACCATATTAAATGTATCATCAACAACTTCATGAATAACCTCATTTAACATGTCTTTAGAAATAGCAACATCACTTGTCACAAAAGCTAACATTGTTGCCATATTGGGATGAATCATCCCGCTTCCCTTTGCGATTGCTCCAATATGACAAGTCTTGCCATTAAGTTCAAATTCAACCGCATATTCTTTTTTCACAGTATCTGTTGTCATAATACCTTCACAGGCATCCTGACTTCCCTTCGTTGATAAAGCATTGATTAAATCTGACATATGATTTTGAAAAGGTGTCAGACTTAAAGGCTGGCCAATGACTCCTGTTGAAGCCACAACAATGTCATTTGCATCAATATGAAGTTCATTTCCACATAATTGACAAATTTGATCTGCTATTTCAATGCCATTAGGATTACATGTATTGGCATTGCCACTATTACAGATAATAGCCTGTGCTTCATGATTTTGTAAGTGTTGTTGTGTGACATAAATAGGTGCTCCTTTCACCTTATTTTGAGTATATGTGCTGGCACAATGACTCATAACATCACTGACAATTAAAGCTAAATCTTTTTTATTTTTATTTTTTCTAATACCACAGTGTATTCCTGCCGCCTGAAAACCAATAGGTGCACACACACCTCCATCTATATCTTTGAACATATTTTTCCCCCTTAAAATGATGCTGGTACCATCATTAATCCTTCTTTTTCATCAAAACCATACATCAAATTCATATTTTGGATAGCTTGTCCAGCTGCCCCTTTCACCATATTATCTATTGTTGAAACAACAATCAGCTGATGATATCTCTCATCATAATGTAAAGATATATCACAGAAGTTAGAGTATTGAACAAATTTTAAATCAGCCACTTGTCCTTTTGGCAAAACTCTTACAAAATACTCATCCTGATAAGTCTTTTGATAGATATCATAAACATCATCAAAATCAACATTATCTTTTAATGGAACATATATTGTTGAAATAATCCCACGATTAACAGGTAATAGATGTGGTGTAAACATGACATGAACAGCCTGATGAGCCATCTTTGATAATTCCTGTTCAATTTCAGGTGTATGACGATGACTTGCTATTTTATATGGATGAAATGATTCATTACATTTAGGAAAATGGGTATCTTCTGTTAAAGACTTTCCAGCTCCTGTTGTTCCAGATTTAGAATCAATGATAATCTTTTCATCTTTATGCATATGATTTTTTAATAATGGATATAACCCTAAAGTAATGGATGTTGGATAACATCCTGGATTTCCGATAATTGATGCCTGTTTAATCTGTTCACGATTGACTTCACTTAAACCATAAACCTGTTTTTCATGTAATTGTGGATATTGATAATCATGTTGATACCATTGTTGATAATCTTTTTCTTGATCCAAACGAAAATCTGCACCTAAATCTATAAACTTCTTTCCTTGTTCATCACATTGTTTAGCATATTTTTCACTGAGACCATGAGGCAATGATGCAAAAATCATATCAGCTTTTTCAATGACTTCCTGATCATTCGTGAATGTCATATCAAAGACTCCATAAAATGATGGATATAAATGTGAAATCATCTTTCCTTCATAACTTTGAGAGCTGATTGCCACAATTTCAACATGTGGATGATTCAACAACAAACGATATAACTCTGCCCCAGCATATCCACTGGCACCGATAATTCCTACTTTAACCATGATTCAACGCCTCCAATTGTTTTTCCATTCTTTTGATTGCTTTTTGGCATGTTTGAGGAGCAGGACCTCCATCAACAAGTCTATTTTCAACACAGGTTAAAAGTGATATAGCCTGATAAACATCTTTTTCAAAAACTTCATCAAAAGATTTATAGATATCAAGTGGAAGAGTTTCAAGAACTTCATCATGATCAATGCAATAAGCAACAAGCTCTCCTGTTGTTTTGTAAGCATCTCTAAAAGCTTTTCCTTTTTTCACAAGATAATCTGCACAATCCGTTGCATTAATAAATCCTTTAGCTGCACATTCTTGCATACGTTGTTTATTCACTTTCATTGTGTTGATCATATCACTAAAGACTGGTAAACATAATTTCACCTGATCAATCGCATCAAATAAAGTTTCCTTATCTTCCTGCATGTCCTTATTATAAGCAAGCGGTAAACCTTTCATCATTGTCAGTAATGTAGAAACATCATTGATGACTCTGGCACTTTTTCCTCTGACCAGTTCAGCAATATCTGGATTTTTCTTTTGTGGCATGATGCTTGATCCTGTCGCATAAGCATCATCCAGTTCAATATATTTGAATTCCCATGAACACCATAAAATGATTTCTTCACTTAAACGTGATAAATGCATCATAATCATAGCCAAATCATTGGCTAGTTCAATTGCATAATCACGATCACTGACACCATCTAATGAGTTATACATAATATCATTCATACGAAGTTCCTGTGCTACAAAATGACGATCAATAGGATATGTTGTCGTCGCTAATGCCCCACTACCTAATGGTGAAACATTGAGTCGTTTCATGCAGTCATCCAATCTTGTATAATCACGATAAAACATTTCAACATAAGCCATTAAATGATGGGCAAATGTTATGGGTTGAGCACGTTGCAAATGTGTATAGCCACACATAATGGTATGTGTATGCCCTTTAGCCTGATTGATAAGCACTTGCATCAATTCTATCAACATACTCTGAATATCTTTGATTTCATCACGTGTATATAACCTTAAATCTAAAGCCACCTGATCATTGCGTGATCTGGCAGTATGAAGTTTTTTACCACTTTCTGGATATCGCTTTGTGAGTTCTGCTTCAATAAACATATGAATGTCTTCAGCATGAGGATCAAATAACAAATCGCCATTTTCTAATTCACATAATATGTCATCCAATCCTTTTAATATTTCAGTTAAATTCTGCCTAGAAATAATGCCTTGTTTTGCGAGCATTTTAGCATGTGCCTGACTTCCCATAATATCATGTTTATACATTCTTGCATCAAATGATATGGATGAATTAAAAGCATTCACATTAGCATTGATTTCTTTTTTAAATCTCCCTGCCCATAACGCCATATTTTCAACTCCTATTTCTTTCTTTGTTGGTCTAATAAAGCTTTCACCTTAATAGGTAAACCATATAAATTAATAAATCCTTGAGAATCCATTTGATTATAATCTTCATCTTCTCCAAATGAGGCTGTCTGTTCACTATATAAAGTATCTGGTGAAGTCATACCAGCTCCCATAATATTTCCTTTATATAGTTTTAATTTCACCTCTCCATTGACTGTCTTTTGTGTTTCATCAATAAAAGCAAGTAATGCTTTTGTTAGTGGTGTATACCATTGACCGTTATATAAAATATCTGCTAGCTTTTGAGAAACCTGATATTTGAAATGTTGTGTTTCTTTATCAATTGTGATTTCTTCCAAATCAGCATGTGCTTTATAAAGAATTGTTCCACCTGGTGTTTCATAAACACCTCTTGATTTCATACCAACTAATCTGTTTTCAACCATATCAATGATGCCAATACCATTTTCTCCACCAATTTTGTTTAAAGCAGTAATCAAATCAATACCATTCATTTTTTCACCATTTAAAGCAACTGGAATTCCTTTTTCAAAAGTAATTGTAATATATGTTGGCTTGTCTGGTGCTTTTTCTGGTGTGACACCTAATTCAAGAATCTTGTCATACATAGGTTCATTAGCAGGATTTTCAAGATCCAATCCTTCATGTGATAAATGCCATAAGTTTTTATCTTTAGAATAATTTGTTTCCTTATTGATTTTTAAAGGAATATTTCTCGCTTGGGCATACTCAATTTCATCTTCTCTACTCTTTAATTCCCATACTCTCCATGGTGCAATAATATCTAATTCTGGAGCAAAAGCTTTGATTGTGAGTTCAAATCTGACTTGATCATTTCCTTTACCTGTACAACCATGACAAATGGCATCTGCACCTTCTTTTTTGGCAATCTCTACTAATTTTTTCGCAATGATCGGTCTTGCTAGAGAAGTTCCTAGTAAATATTTTCCTTCATAAACAGCATTGGCTTTGATAGCTGGGAAAATAAAATCATTCACAAACTCTTCCTTGCAATCAGCACAATAATATTTAGATGCTCCTGTAGCTAAAGCTTTTTCTTCTAATCCTTCAAGTTCATCTCCTTGACCAACATCCCCAGCTACGGCAATCACTTCACAACCATAATTTTCTTTTAACCATGCAATAATAATTGATGTATCTAATCCCCCTGAGTAAGCTAATACGACTTTTTTATATTGTTTCTTTTCCATTGTTCATTCTCCTTTTCATTATTTTGTATTTCTCTTTTATTATATTTATTCATTCTTTCTATCAATCGCCGCAATTCAATCACCCTCTCTATAAACAAAAAACCTCTGGATTTCTCCAGAGGTGCATATACACGGTACCACTCTAGTTGTTAGAAAAACTAACCACTCTATCCCTTAACGCAGGTTACGTTCCATTATACTCTCATTTCCAATGGACTCTCACAGGTGCGTTTCATTCCTTTCCACTTAGTAGTCTTCCACTCTGTACTACCTCGCTTGAAGCGTTCAAGAAATTACTCTTCCTGATCAACGATTTTTTAAATATGCGTTTATGATACATGGATGTTTTTATTTTGTCAATAAAAATTTTTATTTTTTCAAAATTTATTAATTATTTTTATGGAATTTCAAATTTATATATAACTTTTTTTCTAATAAAATACTTTAAAATCTTTCATTATAACGAATGATAATAAAACTTCCTATACATATTTTCTCTTAGATCTTGTTATAAAATAAAATAAACAATCAACACCATAATGATAATCAAAAAAATGCCTACACCTATAAATATCATAGCCAGAATTGACTGATGTTCAGGTATTTTTTCAATAAAAGCCATTTTAGGTTTCATTGGATGATAATAAACAGCCATATTTGATCCTAATGGCCACATATTCTGTGCATCACTTTTTCCCATTCTGCCACCTGCAATGGATAAACAATCATTTTTTGTTACTCGTACATATGGTTCTCCATCTCTTCTCCAACTTTTCGTGATATAACCACGGAAAGTTCTGACTTTCTTATAAGTTTCTCCAAGCACATGATATTCAACAACTGGCACAATCACTCCATTTCCCCTATAACAATAATCTACAACAATTCCATGTGTCATTTCTTGACAAAGTTTCACCTTTCTTTTTTGCCATAATATGATGAATATTCCAACAAAAGTAAATATCAATCCTAATCCAGCAATGATAAGAAAGACAAGCATGATGATCTGTTCATCTGTCATGATATAAGCCCCCTTTTCTTTATTAAATACCAAATCAAACAAAAAAGCAATTCTTTATATATTAGATAATAATCTAATATGAACATTGACATTTATCTAATAATTGTTATAATTTTATATATACTGAATATATAATTAGATATTTATCTAACAAAGGAGGGGCGTTATGAAATATCAGACACTAAAAGATGAAAAAGCATTCTTGAAGTTAGCCATTGCCACTGGAATCAATCGTTTTGGTGACTCTATTGATGCTTTAGCTTTAACATGGCTTGTTTATGCAATCACTGGTAATGCTATGTATTCTGCCTTCAACTTTGGTATTAACTATTTACCAACTATTTTTTTGACACCTTTTATGGGAGCATTTATTGAAAAAAGAAATAAAAAAAGGCTCATGGCTTTAAGTGATTTTCTACGTTCATTATTAGCTATGCTCCTTATTCTTTTCTATATGTTTCAACAATTAAATGTTTATATCATTATGTTCACAACATTTATGATTTCTATTTTAGAAACCTTAAGAGTTCCTTCTTCTACACCAATGATTGCTTCTTTAGTTCCCAAGGAAAAATATGACATTGCACAATCTTTGCATACCTCACTATCTAAATCATTAGAAATTGTTGGTATGGGATTAGCTGGCATCTTATTAAATAGCTTTGGAATCATGATCACTTTTATTATTGATTGTCTTTCATTTATAGTCAGTGGACTTATGATTGGTCATATTCATTTTCATGATAATTCAAATATTCAAAAGCAATCAACGATTTCTTTATTAAAAGAAGGCTTTCACTATACCCAAACAAAACAGTCATTGATTTATCTTTGCTTGATTTGTTGTTGTATCAATGCATTTTTAGTTCCTATTAATGCCTTTTCCAGTGCATTAAGCGTTGAAGTTTATCACAGTGGTCCACAGATGGTTGCTTACTTATCAATGGGCTTTAGTATAGGAAGTGTTTTAGGAGCGACTCTTTATCCCTATATCAGTTCTTATATGAATGCTAAAAAAATGATACAATCTTTATTTGCTGGAGCGAGTTTTTTCTATATCACGTCTATACTTATCTCTTATATTCCTATCACAATAATCAAATCTTTGTTTATTATGACACTGGCTATTCTATTTGGTATGATTGTTGTTTTTGCTAATATGTATGGTCAAATCATGGTTTTACAAAAAGTACACTCAAGTTATTTAGCACGTTTTAGTGCGATTATGAATTCTTTTGGTGTTTCTACCATTCCTCTTGTCTCATTTTTTATGAGTTTCATGAGTTCTTTATTTTCTATTCAAAATATTTTTATTTTTACAGGAATATTTGTTATGATAATAGGAGGAATTCTATTATATAACTCTATTGATGAGGTGATTGATCAAGATGAAAAAGACAATATATAATGAACCTTTATGGTATAAGGAATGGAGAGATTTAGGATTTGAATGTGTGAATGGTCCAAAAGCCATTTCATTAGATATCAAACAAAAAAATGAACACTTTCAAAATCTAAAAAAACAACATGATGTATTAGTTAGAAAAGCTAAAAAAATAAAAAATCTGCAAACTTATTTTCAATCATATCAATTAGATAATAATGAAATTTTATGTTTGGCTGATTTTATTTTAAATGCATTTTTCTTTGTGAGTGAATTTCCAAAACATCATATGCAAGAAGAACTCATTCAAAAATTTACACATTTTGATACAAAGGAATTAAGAGAAGATACTTTAAAATTTATTGATTTTCAAAATGATTATATTGAAAGTATTAGAAAATTATCTATTGATAATGAAGCAAAATTGGATTTGATTGAAACACTTTATCATCCTAATAAAATGATTCATGGATTATTTGAGATCTTTAAACAGTTTCAAGAGATTTATCAATCTATTGATTATAATCCTATGCTTTTTAACTGTACTCACAATATCAATCAAGATGACTTAAATCAATTTTTTGGACATATTGGTTTAAAAATAGATGAAACACCTATCTCTATTTATCCTACTTTTGTTAATTACAATGGGCTTATATTAATGGTTGAAGATTATCATTATATTTTATTGATAGGAGCAGGTCTAGAAAATACAGCATTAACTTCATATCATGAATCACGTAGTGAACAACAAAAATTAGAATACTTTTTAAAAGTCTTAAGTGATAAATCCAAGTTTGAAATTTTAACTTTGTTGAAAAAGAAATCTATGTATGGTCATGAACTTGCGAAAGCTATGAATCTCAAAACTCCAACAATCTCTTATCATATGGATGCTTTGTTGGATGGAGATTTTATTCGTATTAGAAAAGAGAATAATCGTATTTATTATTCATTAAATGAAGCAGAAATTGAACATATGATTCAATATTTACATCAAAAACTATTAAAAGAATAAAAGTAAACCCCGTTATTTGTCTATTTTCATAACGGGGTATTTTAAACTTATCCTTTTTTTAGCCCTAATAAATATTCCTTATTCGCATGAGGATCATCACTAATAAATTTTGCCCATTGATACTGATGTGTCTTTTTAGCACATTCTAGAAGATATGTCTGATATTCATTGATTCTTTTGATTAACATCTGCTCACAGTCATCAATACCATACCTTCTGACAATAGCTGTTAATTCATAGACAACCAGTCCAATTGCATGTGTTTCTACATGAATTGTTCCACAACCCTGTCCAACAGCATGGCATAAAGCCTGATCTGATACATCTGTTATATCTTTAGCCATTGCATGTACAGCAAGTATAGCTTTTTTGGCTTCTGGCATTTTGATATCTCCTCTTGCCCATTGACGTGTTTTTTCAATAGCGACTCTAGGTCGATTGTCATCTGGATATTTATTTTCTAATGTGATGACGATTTCTTCTACAAATTTCATTGCCCACAAAACGAGGGTCTGATGAGATTGCTTTTTGATATCTGCCAGTAAGTCCTGTAAACAGGCACTTTCCCTTGAAAAAAGAATTTGATTTTTTCTTTTCCATTTGATTTTCATATCTGTTAAATCTATTTTATTCACTCTTTAACTCCCTGCCATTCATCATACCTTGACATGCCCATAGAATAATAAGCGCTAATATAAAATTCGTTGCTAATGAGGCCATTGAAAGCATAGTAAGAACCGTTGGCGTTAATGCATTTGTCATCATAAAAATCACTGTTAATATAACACTTGGTAAGGCACTGACAATCATAATCAACATACGCATCATGTTTTCAAAGACTTGTGTTGTACGACTTTTTAACAATCGTATTGTCAGCACACTGGCACTCATAAAGATAAAAATATAACCAAACATATTAATCAGATACATGAAAATGGTTAAAAATGTTTCATGATAATACATTCCCACAACAATAAAAGACAAAGTTCCAATGATGGATACTTTCATAAAAGTTGGAATCATCACAGCAATAAGCTTTTTATAAGGTTTATCAGGTATAAGATAGATCTGATAATTTTTTAATTCACCTACTAAATCACTGGTTTGCATCATCATAAATAACCAGATTATCATCATATAGATAAAGAAACCAAATCCTAAATCAGAAAAAATAGTTATAACCAAATAAATACCTATGGAAATAATATCATTCCATGAGATTATATTCCCTTTCTTTTTCATCAATAATAGATTTTTTGATAACACTGCATAAGCACCATCATAAAATCTTTTCACACTGGTTTTTTTCACTTTCACATTTCTTAAAGCATCCTGATTACCCGCTTTAAATTCTTTTAATTGTTTTGATAACTCTAATGAATCTTGTAATGCCTGTTCATAAAAATCACCTTTGTAAGTAATAAATAATAGATAGATAATGACTAAACTTATAACCAAAAGCAATAATCCTAAACAAACCATACCCATTTGAGATGTCACATAAGAAATCAAAGTCAACTTTAACCAACCAAAAACAGGTACAAAATAAAACAGTGGTGATTCAATAAAATCAATCATAATTGTTTGAATCCTTCCTGTTTCTAAATATGTCAGTCCTAAAATAATCACCAGCACAATCCCAAATATTCCTGCGATTATATAGTTTATCTTTTTATATTTTTGATCACCTATTGATAAAATATAGCTATAATCAATAAAAACAAGAAAGATCATAATAGTTAACATACTACCTAATAATGCTAGTCCTATAAATCCGAAATCTACACTGATTCCCATATTCATACCAATAAAGAAAATCAATGCAAAAAATGATAACAATATGGATTGCAAAAAGGTTTGAAATGTTAAGAATGTCATAATTTGCTTTTTATGAAAGGGTCCACTAAATAAGAAATAAGCATCTTCTCCAGAAAACAAAGCTTTTCTTGAAGAAAGCATCGTAGAAAATAACATTAAAGCCAAAAATCCAACAAATAATAAAATAGATGAATGCAATTCAAAATTCACAACCATATAACTTTGATCTTTTGGTAAAAATAAGAAACTATAAAATACAAAACCATATAAAAGGACAATAAAGATCGTAAAGATTGCACTTGATGGCTTCTTAAAGAGATTTCTCACTGTCGCTTTTGTTTTCATAAACCATAATAAACATAATGATTTCATACTATTCTCCTTCAGTTAATTCAAAGAAGTAATCTTTTAAGCTCTCTTCTTGAAGTTCATCTTTTTTGATTCTTTTGATAATATGTCCTTCTTTCATAATATATGCTTCATCAAAAATATCACTGACAATATCAATAATATGTGTACTGATTAAAACCGCACATCCATTATCAGCTATATTTCTTAATAATTTAAGTGTTTCTTCAATACTTGCTGGATCTAACCCCACCATTGGCTCATCCACCAATAATGCTTTTGGTTCAATCATAAAGGCCAATAACATACTTAATTTCTGTGTCATACCTTTACTTAATTCTTTGGCCATCTTCTTTCTTTTTTCAGTCAATTGAAATAATTCTAAATATTTTTCTGCTTTTTGTTTATAGTTTTCAATCTGATAGGCATGACCAATAAAATCAATATGTTCTTCAACAGTTAATAAATCATAGAGAACTGGTGTTTCTGGCACATATCCAAAACATCGTTTCGCCTCAATTGAGGCATTGTCATAACCACAAATGTCAATACTCCCCTCAAACTTTAAAAGATTCGCTATACTCTTAATTGTGGTTGATTTTCCTGCTCCATTAGGTCCTAATAGGATGGTAATCTTTCCACTTTCAGCAATCAGTTCAACATCATCGACTGCTTTAAAATCTCCATATTTTTTTGTCAGGTGTCGTATTTCTATCATATCATCCCTCCTCTTTCTTTTTTATTATATACCCCCCCTCCGATATTTTTGCAAGGGGCAAGCTGATAATTTTATTATAAGCTATCATAAATCAAATGTCATTGATTATCATATAAAAAAATCCTAACTTATCGTTAGAATCTTTTTTCATTAATTCATTTTCATCTCTATGATATCTACATTTTGATAATCAATATGATCATTGATGTCATAGACAATTTGACTCAGTACATAATATCCACCATTGATATAAATTTCAAAAATATGATAATCATAATAAATTTCTAAATCATAATGTCCATTTAATGGTGGTGTTTTATTCACATTACAAACTTTATCATGTTGAATGGAAACTTCCATTCTATCACAACATAAGCAATCATCCTGTATAAAAAGCTTCATGCCACCTAAACAAATTTGACTATTTGAGTATAATTTGACATGCATATAAAATGGTTCTTTCAAACTGACACTATCTACTTGACAATGGAAGTATTGTTGAACATGTGGATGTACTGACTGATAAACATGATCATTTTTATATTCAAAAACCCTTGGCAATATATATAATCCTGTCCATGATTCATTTTCAACTGGTTCTCGCATACGCATCCAAGCTAGCATTGTGCGCTGACCATTCTCATCTAGAAAAGTTTGAGGCGCATAAAAATCTAAACCATAATCCAGATACATATAATCTCCCTGTTTTGTAATTGTCATAGTCTCTTCATCAAATTTGACTGGCATTATAACAGCAACACTATCTGGCTGTGAATCTCGAATATGTTCTGGCGAAAAAATCATAAAGTATTGTCCATTGATTTCAAACAAATCAGGACATTCCCACATATCACCAATACGATCATCTAAAAAACGATTCTTATATGTAAAATGAACAGCATCTTCACTTTCATATAATAAAACTTCTCCACAATAGCCTGTTTCACTTGGAACTTTACTACCTACAATTAAAGCATATTTCCCATTTTTCATTTTCCACACTTTAGGATCTCTTGTATGTCTCACATCTCCTAAAGTTTTATCTTCTATAACATCAATAATCTTTTGTTTTCCATCCTTATTATCAAAATGAAAACCATCATCAGATATCATTAATGCCTGTGATGCAATCAAATCATCATCACTATATTGGATGTGTACATACTCAGGATTTTCTTTCGCATAGCGAATAGCCGTATAATAAAGATATAATTTTCCATCTTTTTCAATAGCTGAACCTGAAAAACAACCATTGCGATCATAAATTTTTGATGGATATAGGGCAATAGGGTAATGTTGGAAATGAATAAAATCTTTTGTCGTTGCATGTCCCCAATGCATTGTTCCCCAAAAATTTTCATATGGAAAATGCTGATAAAAAATATGATAATTTCCTTTATAATAAATTAAACCATTAGGATCATTAATCCAATGATATGGTGCTGTAAAATGTATTTTTGGTTTCATGATGTTTTCCTCCTTATATGTATCATATCATGTTTTGATTGACATGAAAAAGATTTATTTTTGACGAGACTGATTTGATACATTATTCTATAAAGTAGAAGTGATTCAAAAGGAGGTTATGATGTTGCAGGCTCTAGCAAGTGATATTGATCACACTTTATTTTTCCAAGAAAGAAATCCACAAATTTCAATTCAAGACTGTCAAGCTATACAAAATTATCAAAATCAAGGGTATCTCTTTGGTTTATGTAGTGGTCGTCCTTATCAGGGTGTTGTACACCTATCTGACCAGATTCACCCTGATTTCTATATTATAACAAGTGGAGCTCTTATTTTAGATCGTGCTTTACATGTAATTTATGAAAAGTTTATAGATCATCAAATACTACATCAGTTATTTTATCAATATAATCAGCATGCCCTGATTATTATTCATGCTAGTCATCATCTTACATATAAAACAGATAAAGAATTTGTAGAAGATGATTGTTATTTAATATCTGACCTTCAAGATTTTGAGGATTCTGCTTATGGAATTTCTTTGGTTTTTCATGATGAAACAACAGCATTACAAGAAACACAAAAAATAAATCAAACATTTAAAGAAATAGAAGCCTTTCAAAACAAAGATTCCATTGATATTGTGCCAAAGGGTTGTTCTAAAGGAGAGGCATTAAAAAGAGTTAAAGACTATTATCAAATAACTTCTTTAGCGGGTATTGGCGATTCTTATAATGATCTATCAATGCTGACAAATGTTGATATTCCTATCACTTTTGTTGATGCTCCTCAAACATTAAAAGATATTACCCAGTTTCATGTTTATAGTGTTGCTGAAGCGATTGCCAATTTAAAATGTTATAACAAAATAGAATGATGACTTCTTGTTATATGTTTAGCAAAATATATCTCTTTTATAATGAGAGATATACTTTTCTAAATGATAATTTTTTTCATGAAAATTAAAGTTCATATCTTATTTCTGCATATTTTTTTGATTTCATAAAAGCATATAGCTTTACGTGTATTGTTTTCTATAATAAAGGTATCAAGCAAACGAGTGAAAAAATGAATAAAATCGTATTTATTAATGTTGATGGAACATTATGAAACTATGAAAACAAATTACCTGAATCTGCTGCAATTGCCATCCAACAAGCTCATGTAATTGATGAACTTCTGAAACATCTTCATGCCAGTATAGAAGATACCCTAGCTTTTGGAGATGCTAAAATTGATATCCCAATGTTAGAATATTGCCACGTTGGTGTAGCCATGGGTAGTGGTGGTGAAGAAATCAAAGCTATGAAATGATAATTATAGTCAATAAGAATGATATAAGATTTTAAGGATTAAGTTAAGATACTGGTTCAATTGAAAATTGGTACCTTTTTGATTATATCAAAATAATTGATTCATCTTACTTTTTTAGATGAACTTATTTTTGATTTGACCCTTTAGTTAATACCCTAGTTTATATATCTTCTTTTTGAGCAATAAACTGTGTCAAATAAAATGGATTACATAATATATCTTTGTCTTTAGATACATCTTTTGAGTGAATAATATAGCGATTAAGAATTCTGTCAGAAAATTTAACATAAAATTCATCAATAGAAGTATGAACCTTATAATTTGATGATTTGACTTCAATAGGGCAAATCTTATTTTTCCTAGATAGTATAAAATCAATCTCATAATTTTTCTTTTGCTTAACATTAGAAAAAGTATAATAAAATAATTCATTTCCTGTTGACGTTAATATCTGTGCAACTGCATTTTCATATAAATAGCCTAAATTTGCAGAAAGTTTGTTATTCAATAATTTTTCATAGATAATGTTATCTGTAAAGTCTTTATCCTTAAATTGAAGTGTAACAAACAGTCCTGTATCGGCCAGATACAACCTGAATTTGTTTAAATCTTTATAAGCAGACAATCCTACATTAGGGTCATTTGCATGATATGCAACACTCACGACCTTAGAATCCTTTAGCTCTGAAATCATACTTAAAATAGAGTTATCAGTCGTTTTATATGAATTCAACATTTTCTTCGTTTGAAATCCTCTGGTGTTCTTGTTTAACTGGGATGGAATTGCTTCAAAAAGCATTGCCAATCTTCCAGTAGAATCAATTTTTCTAAAATCATCCTCATACAAATTTAGAATATCTCTTTTTACCATATCTACTTTTCTAAAATTATTCGTTGTAATGTATTCATTGACAGATTGTGGCATTCCACCTACCAGCATATATAAACGAAAATCACGCATCAACTTTCGATTCAGCCTGTCTCCAAAATTCTTCTTATTATCAAATACGCTTTTCAATAACTTCATAGTAGAATTATCATTCAAAGCCCAAAGAAATTCTTCAAAATCCATTGGATGCATTTGCAGTTTTCTTTCTTCACTTGGAATGAGAATATCTTTCACATTTTTTTTGATTGAAATCAATGAACCAGTTTCAATATAATCATATCTTCCATCCTTTACCAATGTCTTGATTGCTTGTCTTGCATAAGGACAAAGCTGTACTTCATCAAAAATAATAACAGACTTTCTTTCGATTAAGTCTACTTTATATTGCAATTGAAGTTGAAGAAAAAAATAATTCAAATCAGACATATCATCGAATAACTCTCTAATTTGTGCAGAAGCAATAGAAAAATCAATGAGGATATAACTATCATATTCCATCTTTGCAAATTCTTCTACTATAGTTGATTCCCAACACGGCGTGCTCCTTCAATAAGTAGGGCTGTCTTCCCATTTGATTCTCTTTTCCACTCTTTTATTTTTTCATAAATTTTTCGCTTAAACATTGGCAAATTCCTCCTATAAATTTATTATATCCAAAAATCGCAATAAAATTTCTACATAGCCCTCCAAAAATCGCACTGATTTTCTCCTACTAAAAAAGAAATTTGAGTGTTGGATTTTGTCCCTCCTCTCTATTTTTGATAGTGTCGTTAAAAATGCGAGTTTATTCAATGTAGATAGTTCTTATTATCTTCTAATACATCTTATATATTTTTCTTCAAATCCAGCACATTTCAAGATTAATTCTAAATAGTTTTTCATGAAATATGTTTTCATTAATATAAAAAGGACGCATTTATTAACGTCCTTTGTAAATCTCTATCTTCATAACTCCTCAATTATTTGGTGTGTGATTGACCTCACAATAATATAAATTCCAGTCATTGTATAGCCTTTGTCATTCTAGATGTCCATTTACATTAACTCTACTTTATGACATCTTCTTTTATTGTGCTTTTAAATAATCAATCACTTCATCTAATGAATCAATAATTTTGGTCACTTTTTCAACGAATTGTGGCTCAGGATATTTCATATCAGGGACACAAATCACATCAATACGTCCATCATATGCTGCTAAAATACCTGCCTCACTATCTTCTAAAACCAAAGCTTCTTCTGGTTTGACATCGAGTTTTTGACATGCTGTTAAAAAGATTTCTGGATGAGGTTTACCATGAGTCACTTCATCACCACAAATGGAATCATCAAAGTATTCCGTTAAGTTCCCATTTTTAAGAATTTCGTCTACACGTGCTCTCCCACTTGATGTTGCCACAATTGTTTTATAATTATTGGCTTTTAAGTATTCTAATAATTCTACTAATCCTTTTTTCTTAGGAACATATTGTCTTAAACTTTCATCAATCCATACATGAACATCATCCCATACTTCATCCATTGGAAAATCTTGACCATAATGATCAATAAATACCTGACAGATTCCCTGCTTATTTTTACCCAAGCAATTTCTATATAATTCTTCTGTAAAATCATGGTGTCCTAATTGCGCCAATTTTTTTACATATTCATTATATGTCACTCTTTCACTATCAATCATCAAACCATCCATATCAAATATAACTGCTTTTTTCATCTACATTCACTTCCTCTTTCCTTATTCTAGCATATCTTCATATTCAAGAACAAGAAAAGTTATGAACTACTCTGTTTTTAAATGCTTATGCATAAATCTTCTAAATGAGAATGTATTTGTTATTGTTGTGATTAAATCTGAAAGAGGTTCAGCTAACATAACCGCAAAAACACCATCTGATATAAATATTGGTAAGATATAGATGAGTGGTATTAATAAGATAATCTTTCGATAAAAAGCAAAGAAAAATGAAATCTTACCAAATCCAAGTGATGTATATGATTGTTGATAAGTTGAGTTCGCTCCCATAATAATGAAACCAAAGATATAAACTCTTAGCATACGACTTGCTAATTCAATTAACTCTGGATCATTAGAGAATAACTGTACAAATACTTGTGGTACAAATTCCATCAACAAAACACCCACAATA
This sequence comes from Clostridium sp. AUH-JLR23, assembly GCF_964238065.1. Classification (NCBI taxonomy): domain Bacteria; kingdom Bacillati; phylum Bacillota; class Clostridia; order Eubacteriales; family Clostridiaceae; genus Clostridium; species Clostridium sp. AUH-JLR23. The sequence goes on along the minus strand of NZ_CAXSKY010000013.1, from coordinate 31,764 downwards.
GAATAAATTAATGATACTTTCATAGCTAAAGAGATAGCTTTTTTAACACGATCATATTGTTTAGCCCCATAATTATAACTGATAATAGGCTGTGTTCCTTGTGCAATACCTTCCATTGGTAATTGGAGAATCTGATTCATAGATAGCATAATTGTCATAGAACTGACTGCTAAATCTCCCCCAAAGAATAAAAGTTGACGATTAAAGGAAACTTGCAGTATGCCTTCAGTTGCACTCATAAAGAAAGGAGAAAAACCTAAACCTAAGACTCTTTTCATGATATCTAAATCAAATTTAAAATATTCTTTTTTGATTTGGATAGTTGTTTTCTTTCCTAATAAAAACTTCATAACCCAAACACATGAAACAAATTGAGAAATCACAGTTGCAATTGCAGCTCCTGCAACATCCATGTGTAAACCAAAAATAAAGATAGGATCAAGAATAATATTCAAAACACCACCAATAAGTAATGTAAACATTCCATATTTTGCAAAACCCTGTGCATTGATAAAATAATTTAGACCAACACTCAATTGAACAAAGACCGTTCCTAAACAATAAATAGAAAGATAGTCCATAGCATAAGGTAATGTATTCTCACTGGCTCCAAATAACATTAAAATATCTTCACCAAAAATTAACAGGACTGCCATAATAATAAGTGAAGAAATCACCAAACTAAAGACACAGTTTCCAAGTATCTTTTCAGCAATATCCATTCTCTTTTCACCCATTCTAATAGATGCCAAAGGAGCTCCGCCTCTTCCAAATAAATTGGTAAAAGCTGTAATAATTGTAATAATAGATGTACATAATCCAATCCCTGCAATGGCTAAAGCACCATCAGCTAACTGTCCAATATATATTCTATCTACCATATTATAGATAAGCGTTGCCAGTTGAGCAAGAATAGAGGGGATCGCAAGTGAAAGTAATAATTTTGATATTTTCTCATTTTCCAGTCTTTCATTCATGTTGTCCACCTCCTAAATTATGATAAACCTGTTGTAAAATTTCATGATATTTGACAATATCTTCCTGTGAAATATTCTGATATGCCTGTTCATCAAAAGCATGTTGAATATTTTGAATTTTTTTAACTAACTCATCTGCCTTTTTTTCAACACATAAAATATTCCAACGTCTATTGACAGGATCAGGATTTCTTGTCACTAAGCCTCGTTTCACCAACTTTTCAATAGCTAATGAGACATGTCCTTTAGAAATACCACGCACATTGACAATATCTTGTGCATGATTATATTCTGGATTATTTGCTAAAAAAGCCAAGACATCAATTTCAACTTGTGTCATCTGATACTCTTTTAACAATTCATCAAATAATGAATTATACTTTTTAATGATATAAGGGTGCATTCCCAGTGAAAAAAACTTTTGAATTCCCTTTTCTGTTTTGATTTTCATAGTTCTCTCCTTAACTGTTTTATTTTAAACAGTTATATAGTAAACCTATTATTCCATGCCTGTCAATATCTTTTTAACAAAACACATGCTTTGACTTTTGATATTAAACTTGTTATAGTAAAAATGGTGATAAAAATGAATTTATATGATATAGAAGTTATAAATAGTCATAATCAAAAAGAATCCTTATCAAAATATAAAGGTCAAGTTTTGTTAATTGTCAATACTGCCACAGAATGTGAATTTACAGAACAGTATGATCATTTAGAAGATTTATATGAAAAGTATCATGAAAAAGGCTTTACAATCTTAGATTTTCCATGTAATCAGTTTGGTGAACAGGCCCCAGGTACAATGGAAGAAATCATGTCTTTTTGTGCCGATACTTATGGTGTCAGTTTCCCTCAATTTGCTAAAATTGATGTGAATGGTCCATTAGAATCTCCCGTATATACATATTTGAAAGAACAACAAAAACCTGAGTTATCAAAAAGGATTGAATGGAATTTTACAAAATTCTTACTTGATCAAAATGGTCATGTTGTTGAAAGATTTGAACCATTAGTCACACCCTATGAAATTGAAGATAAAATCATTGAACTTCTTTAGTACAAACAGTTTAAAAAGATATTATTCAACGTTAAAAAGGTTTACTTAAACACAAGTAAGCCTTTTAAATATCAGATTTATCTTTTCAATCAAATAATTTTAAATAAATTTTTTCATCGCACTCTTTAAAAACATTAAAAATAACTTTTTCAATTGTAGAATGTTGAAGATATTCATGAACTGTCTTGAATGTGATTTTCGCTGCATGTTCATTGGGAAAATGAAAAACACCCGTTGAAATACAACAAAATGCTATTGATTGAAGCTGATACTTTTCTGCTAATCTTAGACAGCTTTCATAACATGATGCCAGTAAAACCTCATCTTTATGGGTAACCGCTCCTGTTACTATTGGACCTACAGTATGCAAAATATATCGAGAAGGCAAATTATAAGACTTCGTTATTTTTGCTTGACCTGTTGGTTCTAAATAGCCTTGTCTTTGCATAAGATGATGACATTCATTTCTGAGTTGTACTCCAGCAAATGTATGAATGGCATTATCAATGCATTGATGTCCAGGTACGAAGCATCCTTCCATTTGATTATTAGCAGCATTAACAATGGCATCTACTTTTAATCTTGTAATATCCCCTCTCCATAAAAGAATACGATCAGAAGCCTCGTCAAAAGAAACAACGCCCTTTTTCGCATTTTCTTCTTGTAACATAACATCTTGAATATTTAAGAATGTCTGTGAAACTGATTTAGCTTCCCTGATATTCACTAAAGCACGATAAAGCGCAAATAACTCATCATGACCTTGAGGTAAGTCTATATGCATATTGTTTTCATCTAATAAATATTGAATTAAATAGATTAATCTTTCATTTTGTGTCATGCTCATTCCTCATTCCTCATTTCATTCGCTACAGAATTTAAAATATTATGGATATCTCTTTGAATTAAGATAGATTGTTTGTGAATGTTTTCAGGGCAATAGAGATCATCTAAATTTATACTGATATATACTGCATTCTTATTTTGAGATACATAATTCCAAAATGGATATTTTATAATCACTGGTGTGTTGGCTCCTATACCTAATTCTAAATATAATACCTTTCTATGTTGATGTTTTTGAAGAAAGTTTTGATAACGTTGTTGTGCCTGATACCATCCTTCATCTTGTACAAATGTCTGATCACATCTTAAATTCATTGTCATTGGTGCTCCACAACGAGGACAATATGGAATGAGTTGAGATGGAATCTTCATATTTTTTTGTTGCTTTAACATAGCTTTTGCTATATCTTCATTATCATAAGTCTGCTGATGACAAGGCTTAGAACATTGCCATAAACCATAATCTCCTTGTGTATAAAATAATCTTGTCTTATCAAAGCCATTTTTTTGAAACTGATGATCTACATTTGTCGTTATAACAAAATAGTCTTTGTCTTTAATGAGTTCTAAAAGAATCTGATAAGTCTTTTTAGGAGAATCAATATAGCGATTATAATAAATATGTCTAGACCAGTAAGCCCAGTATTCTTCTAATGTCTCATACGGATAAAATCCTGCTGAATACATATCACGTAAATGATATGTATCAATAAAATCCTTAAAATAAGTTTCAAATCTTTCTCCAGAGTATGTGAGTCCAGCTGAAGAAGATAAACCTGATCCCGCCCCTATAACAATAGCATCACATGATGTCATGATTTTAACAATTTGTTTGATAAGCATATCTTTATTTTTCATTTTCTCCACCTTTTGATAATCGCATGTACGGGACAGACTTCCTGACATTTTCCACAATGCAAACAATGATGTTGTTCAATCATAAAAGATTGACTTGATAAATGAATACATTTTTGGGGACAGATATCATAACACATTTGACAATTGATGCACTTGTCTGTAATTATATAGCCTTCATTTTCTATCGTCATTCCTACCGTAAAGCTTTGCCTATATATAGGTTTTCGACTTAAATCAAAGTATTCTCCTTTGCTTTCATATATTTGAAAGACCTCTAAAACATCCCTTGATTCAGGAGTATAAATCTGATTCATATAAGGATTCTTTACAAAAATATCCTCTCATTTATCATGACCTATATTTTTGACTTTTCCATTTAAAGAAACAGCAACTGCAGATAACGTATCTTTACCTTTGATTCCTGTTAAAGCAATATGGGGATGTTTCATTAATCTTTGATAAAAAGACTTCCCTTTTGCGGTTAAGAAATACAAATAATCATCCTCTAACACCATCATATCAATAGCACAGGTATACGGCATTCCCTGATCATCTATAGTTGCTATAACAGTTGTATGAATATCTTCCTGTAAAATTTTCAGTATTTCATGTGTCGTCATATTGAAACTCCTTTATGATTTTAAAATTTATAACACTTTTAATGTAACAAAAATCATTACAACCCTCACACAAAATATATCACTCTTTAGTTGTAATCTCAATAGTTACAACTATAACAAAAAAAAGAAATGCCTGATAGCATTTCCTAATCTTCTTTGATTCCTCGCATATATGGATTTGTATATAAAGAATAAACAAGCTGTATGCACATCACACACCATATAACGGGTTCACAGAATATAACTGCCATATATTGGAATTGAGGGATAAAAATAAATACAAATATAATTTTTCCTACAAATTCAATAATACTTGATATCAATGGTAATAATTTCTGTCCTAATCCCTGCAATGCATAACGTGTTTGCATCAAAACTCCTAATACTGCATAGAATGGTCCCACAATTGTTAAATAAAGTGTTCCATTATCTAAAACTACACTTTCACTAGAACCTGAAATTAATTTTACAAGTGATGACCCAAATAATAGAATAATGATAGTCACAATAGCTGCCATAACAACATCATAAATATAAGCATATTTCATCGCTTTTTGAATTCTTTCGCGCTGATTTGCTCCTCTATTTTGTGAGACAAATGTTGAGATTGCAAGCGCCATAGCTGTAAAAGGCATATTAAAGAACATATAGAGTTTTCTGGCTGCTGTATGTCCTGCAATAATCAGATATCCTAAATTGTTGATTCCATACTGAAGAATGACTGATCCTGCAGAAACAATACTACTCATAAATCCCATTGAAAAGCCTTGTCCTAATAATTCTTTATATAATTCTTTATCGACTACAAAATGTTTTTTTGATGGTAATAAGATCTGTGTCTTTTTGAAAATATAAATAATACATAATATAACTGATACACCTTGAGAAATAACCGTTGCGACAGCTGCACCCTGAATTCCCATATTGAGTTGTGTAATAAAGAAAATATCTAATACAATATTTAATAAAGATGAGACGATAAGGAAAACAAGTGGCATCACACTATTTCCAATGGCTCTCATTAAACCAGCACAGAGATTATAAGCAAACATAACAACAATGAATAAAACAATAACTGAAATATAACTATATGCTTCCTGAATAATATCTACTGGTGTATTTAATAATTCAAGTAAAGGATGTAAGCATATCATTCCTATTGTTGTTAAAGCGATAGAAACAATCAATCCAATAACAATAGAACTTGCTACTGATTTTTTTAACAGTTCTCGATCTTGCGATCCAAAACTTCTGGCTGTAACAATTGCCAATCCATTACCTATTCCTAATGCAAACCCTACTAACAAGTCATAAATAGATGTACATGATCCAATAGCAGCTAATGATACATCACCTAAATAATTTCCAACAACCATTGTATCGACAGTATTATATAATTGTTGGAACACATTAGAAACAAGTAATGGAAGAGCAAAAGTAATCAATGATTGAAATATAGGTCCATGAATCAGATCAACATCAGCCTGAAAAAAGCTTTTTCTTTTTGCACCTTCCATATGTCTACCTCTATTCAGTCACATTACGATTGATAATTTCTACTAATGTAAAAATTCCATCTTCGTATTCATATTTTAAAATACAGCAGTTATAAAATCTTTCTGTTTTCTTTACTTTTGCATATTCTTCCCATGCACGATAGAACTGAGCACAAGCCCCACCATGAGAAACGGCTAAAACGACTTCATGATCTTCTTTATTCATGATTTCAGTTAATGTGCTTGACATTCTTTCTCTTAATTCCATTTCACCATCTCCACCAAATCCTTTGAAGAAATCTCCATATGGTAAAGGTGGATTCAAACACTCATCTTTTCCTTCAAAAACACCAAAATTCCATTCTTTTAAACCTTTCACTCTTGTATAAGGCATCTGATAATCAGTAACGATTTCTAAAGTGTCACAAGCTCTTTCTGATGTAGAAGAATAAGCATGATCAAATGTAATATGATTATTTTTAAAATATTCACCTGCGATCTTTGCCTGTTTCATTCCTAGTTCTGTTAAAGGGGCATCACACCATCCTTGTATCTTGTGTTGAACATTAAATAAAGTTTGTCCATGTCGCATTAAATAAAGTGTTTTTTTCATTTTTCTGTTCCTCCCTGATGATTTGATTTCACTATATCTTTTAATGTGATTTTTGGATGACGATATCTTGCATTTGGATTCTTATCAAACTTCAACGCAATCGCATGAAATGGGCAGTTTTGTACACATGCCAAACAAAAATCACATGTTTTTGACTTTCTTTGAGCTTTTCCATTAACCATTTGAATATTACCAATAGGGCAGACTTGCTCACATATTGTACATCCCGCACACTGATCTGTTATTTGAATTGTTTCTCCATTATTCAATTCAGGATAATCCGTAAATCTTTTTGTCACCATTTGGTAAACTTCCTGGCTTTCTTTCGTTGGTTGAGGTATATCCTTTTCTTGAGCTTCAAGTCTAGCTTTCGCTTCTTGAATTTGCTCATCTACATGCTTATTGATAGCCATCTGTTCTTCCATATCGAATGAAGGTAAATAATTATCAACCATTTTAATTGTTTGAATAAAATCAACATGTATTCCATGCTCTTTACAAAAGTTTTCACTCCATACACCAGCTACTGTATCTCTATTTCCATAAGTCAATAACATATAAAAATAAGGTGTATCAAATTTGGCTTTTGCTAAAAAACGTCTAACAGTTTGAGGAAGCTCTCCAGCATAAATAGGAGCGACAATCCCAATCTTATCAGCTTTATATCGTAAATCTTCTTTTTTCAATTCCTGTGGAATACTGTAAAGATCTTCTTCAATCTGTCTTGCTACATATAAACAGTTTCCTGTTGCCGTATAATAAAATATCATGTTTCTACCTTCTTTCCAATGATATTGTAAGCATTTTTATTGTTTTTGTACAATATCAATATGGAAATCTGCTATAATGAAATAGAATAGTGAGGTCCTCATATGATAGAATTAGAACAACTACAACATTTAGTTACATTTCAAGAATGTCAGACATTATCCAAGGCAGCTAAACAGCTTCATATATCACAACCTGTTTTAACACGTTCTATGCAAAAATTAGAAGAAGAGTTAGAAGTCAATTTATTTAACAGAACTAAAAATAAAATTGCTTTTAATGAAACAGGTCTATTAGCTGTTTCTCTAGCAAAACGTATTTTAGATGATACAAAAGATATGAAAAAACAACTTGTAGATTTTGATAGAAAGCTACATACTTTTGCGATTGGTTCATGTGCGCCAGCACCATTATCTTATTTAAGTCGTAAATTTTCACAGTTCTATCCTCAAAGAACATTATTAACAGAAATTAAAGATATGCATATCTTAATCAAAGGTCTAAAGGAAAAAGACTATACAATCATTATCATGCCTTATGACATAGAAAATGAACAGATTGAAAGTATTCCATTTATGGAAGAACAATTATTTTTTTCTTTACCTCTAACGCATCCTTTAGCTCATAAAAAATCCATCTCATTAAAGGAAATGGATGGAGAGAAAATGTTATTAATGTCAAATATTGGTTTTTGGAATGATATGCATAAAAAAACAATGCCCCATACAAAATTTCTGATTCAAAACGATCGTTCTGTTTTCTATGATTTGGTAGAACTGTCTACATTACCTTCATTTACATCTGACTATGTTATGAAAACTGAAATCATGCCTCAAAATAGAGTGATTATTCCTATTTCAGATGCCCAGTCACATGCGACGTTCTACTGCTGGTATCTTAGAGAAAACGAATCTCAATTAAGAACTTTATTATATCATCTATAAAAAAGGATGAAATAGTTCCCAAATAACGGAATTCATTTCATCCTTTTCAATATCATATTTATTTTAACTTATTGTATTCTTCGTCACTTACTGGTTCTAACCATTCATTAGAAGCACCTTCTGCTGGTACAGAAATTGCAATATGTGCAAACCAGCTATCTTTAGCAGCACCATGCCAATGTTTCACTTCTGGAGGAATATCCACAGTATCACCTGGTTTTAATTCTCTAGCAGGTTTCCCCCATTCCTGATACCATCCTCTACCATCAGTAACCAGTAGAATTTGTCCACCTTTATGATGAATATGCCAATTATTGCGACAACCTGGTTCGAATGTGACATTACTTACTGGTAAACTTTCAGCAAGGGGCTGTAAATAACTTTGACCAATAAAATATTGAGCAAACGCTGTATTTTCTTCTCCAACGGGAAATAATGTTTTAACATCTTTCATACTCTTCTAACCTCCTATCTGCTTCTATTATATATCTACCAAACAAAAATATCTAATACCTATTTTTTATTATCAACAATGCTTAAAAAGCATTAACATTTGGCGACAAACTGATTAAAAATCTCCTGCATTTTTTGATCAGTTTTACACATATCTTCAGGATGAAATTGAACTGCTGTAATCGGTAAAGATATATGTTCAATAGCTTCAATCATCTGATCTTCACTGTATGCGACAGCTTTTAATCCCTTTCCTAAATGATCAATAGCTTGATGATGAAAACTGTTCACATATCCTCTATCTTGAAAGATAGGATATAAAAAACTATTTTCTTGAATGTTTATTGTATGACTTGCACATTCTCTTCTTTCTTTTTGAGAATGTAAAAGTATTTTCTGTGGAGCATAAGATAAATCTTGATAAAGCGTTCCACCAAAAGCTACATTAATCACTTGAAGTCCTCGACATACACCGAAAATAGGTATATTTTTTTGTGTTGCTTTTTTTATCAAGGCAATCTCATATAAATCTCTAGGATAATCTGTTTCACCTAATAAGGGTAATGGATTTTCATGATAGAGTAATGGATTGACATCACAACCACCAATAATCATTAAACCATCAATCATATCTAATTGCATATCTATATCTTCAATAGGAACAGGCGGCAATAAAACTGGGATTCCTTGTGCTGCAATAATAGCCTGTAAATAATCTTGTTTAATAAAAAGTATATATTTATCATTTTGTAGTTCTTCACTACATGTTATTCCAATTCTCTTTTTCATACTTTTCTCCTTTCTTCTTTTATATCAATTCAATATATCATAAAAATCATATCTTATACATAAATATGATTTACAATATTTTATTCACTTTTTATTTGAATATGAATACATGCAAAAAGCCAGCTAATGCTGACTTTTATTTTTCAAAATGCTGTGCTACTTTTTGTAAGTCTTCAATAATTGGTAAATGTTGTGGACATACATTCTCACATTGTCCACATCCAATACATTCACTTGCTTTACCAAAAGTCTTTGTCAAGTTATTGTAGTATTCACCTTGAGGTGTCCATCCTTTTTCTTCTACTTCCTGTAAATCAGCATTGTATAATGAGAAATATTTAGGAATAGCTATATGCATTGGACATCCTTCTGTACAATATGAACATCCTGTACATGGAATAGCAATCGTAGAATTAATAATATCAACAGCCTGACGAATTAATTGATATTCATCATCATGAAGTGGCTGCATATCTTTCATATAGCTTATATTATCTTCTAATTGAGCCATATTAGACATCCCACTTAATACCATCATGACATTATCAAGACTTGCCGCAAAACGAATAGCCCATGAAGGTACTGACATATCTGGATGATATTCTTTATACATGTTTTCAACTTTTTCAGGAACTTTCGCTAATGTTCCACCTTTAACAGGTTCCATCACAATAACAGGTTTATGATATTTTGTTGCCACCTCATAACATTGACGAGATTGAACACCTACACTATCCCAATCCAAATAATTAATTTGTAATTGAACAAATTCAAATTCTGGATGTTCCTGTAATACCTTTTCTAGTAATTCTGGTCCATCATGGAATGAAAATCCAATAGTTTTAACCAATCCTTGTTTTTTCTTTTCTTGAATCCATGTAAAACAATCAAGCTTTTCATATGTTTCAATACTATGTGTATTAATATCGTGTAAAAGATAATAATCAAAGTATTCTACCCCAGTTTTCTTTAACTGTTCATTAAAGATTTTATCTCTATCTTCTTTTGTCTGAATAAAACCTGAATGTAATTTTGTAGCAAGTGTATAAGTCTGACGATCATGACGTTTCACTAATGCCTCTCTCGCTGCATTTTCACTATTAAATCCACAATACATCCACGCTGTATCAAAATAAGTAAATCCATTTTCTATAAAAGTATCTACCATTTGTTTCACTTGTTCAATATCAATCTTTGAAGGATCGTTTTCATCAAGTGATGGTAATCTCATTAATCCAAAACCTAATTTCTTTGTCATATCATTTCCTCCTACTCGATTATTTATTATACACCCTAAAGTTAACTTTAGGTCAAGAAAAAGAAAGGATCACCTTTCTTCATCTTATTCTATATGACCACTGCTGATTCCTTCATTCTTCTTATCAAGTGGTAACCATTCTAAAACACGTTCAATATAACGATCCCAAAAATCCCATTCATGCGCACCTGGTCCTTCTTCATAAGTGACATTGATTCCCTGTTGAAGTAAAAAATCACGGTAATCACGATTTTCTTTAATCAGTGAATCATCAGTGCCACATGCCATATATATCGCAGGCACATCTTTTATAGCCATATTTTGAATCAGTGCTTTATAATCTTTATCACTTCCTTTTAACTTATGTAAATCACCAAAAACAGAAGTTAAATAACTTCTTTTATACATATAAGGTACGTCGTCACCATCCTTAGCATTGATAAAAGTGTCAATCAATAACGCTGAAGACAATGCGGCAATATAACCAAATGTCTGATAATATTTGAGTCCATTAATAATAGCTCCATATCCACCCATAGACAACCCTGCAATAAATGTATCTTCTCGACGTTGTGATAAAGGGAACATGGCTCTTGTGATAGAAACAAGTTCTTCACCAATAAATTGTGAATAATATTCATGGGAGTTTTCATTATCAACATAAAATTTATTCTCTCCTGAAGGCATAATGACAGCTAAATCATGATCCTGTGCCCACCTTTGAATACGTGTACCACATACCCAATCTGTATAATTTCCAAAAATTCCATGTAATAAGTATAATGTTTTGAATTTTTTATTTGGCTGGTTTAACTTTTTATCAACAGGAATAATAGCATTAATTGTGACTGTGCGCATTAACTTTTCTGAGAAAAAATCAACTTGTACTAATGCCATTATGATAGATCCTTTCCAAAATATTTATAAAATGCTTTATCAATACCTGCACAATCAACATAATCAGTAACAAATTCTGCAATGTTTTTTAAACGATCTACTGCATTTCCCATCGCAATACCATGTCCAACCAACTCAAACATCTCCATATCATTCACACCATCACCAAAAGCATAAGTATCTTTTTGATCAATTCCTAATTTTTGATATAAATACTTACAGGCTGTTCCTTTTTTAAATCCCTTATGATAAACATCCATACGAATCAATCCATGATCATAAGCAACAATTGTCATATCATTTTCTAATTCATGATATGCTTTCCACATTTGTTCCACTGTTTCAAACAAAACACAGCAACTGATAGCATCTACATCCTGAGCCTCATATCTTTCTACTACATTCTCAGGTCTTTGATCTGTTCCCTGAAACATCACACGATGTTTAACGACCAATTCATCATCCAAACAATCACACCATTCTCCATGATGTCCATAAAACATAGGTCGCCCTTGATATTTTTGATAAACTTCCATTTGTTTTTGTATTTCTGGAGTTGTTAAAACTTCATCAACCAGAATCTCATTATTATAAATGATATAATGTCCATCACATAAAATATAACCATCAAATGGAATATCTTTTAATCCTTCAGGGATAGCCCCTCTTACTGAAGCAATAACGATCTTATTGCCTTGTTTCTGAAAATCTTTTAAAACTTGTTTTGTTTGATGACGAGGTTGCATCATACCTTCTTGAGCATTTATTAAAGTTCCATCAATATCAAAGAATACTATTTTCATTTTATCATTCTCCTTGCCATCATTATATCATTTCTCTTCTTTGAAAATCCATATAAATCCAACGAAAAATATCTTGATTCAAGATTCTCATTTATGTAAAATCAAAAAAGAAATGGAGGTTTTCTATGAAATTAATTATGCTAGGTACAGGTAATGCTTTAGTAACAAACTGTTATAATACCTGTTTTGTATTTGTAAATCAAAATCAATATTTCTTAGTTGATGGTGGTGGCGGAAATACCCTTTTATCACAGCTAGAAAAAGCGCATATTAATTGGCAGGATATTAAAGATATCTTTGTCACACATAAACATATTGATCATCTGATGGGAATTATCTGGATGATTCGTATGATTGGTCAACATATGAGTCAAGGAAAATATCAAGGTGAAGTGCGTATATATGCTCATAAAGAACTTATTGATATTATCATGCAAATGGTTCATCTGGTTTTAGAAGCAAAGCATACACAATTTATTAACAAACGTATTCACTTGATTGAAATTCAAGATCATGATAGTCATATGATTATCAATCATCAAGTCACTTTTTTTGATATCCATTCTACAAAAACAAAACAATTTGGTTTTCAAATGCAATTAGATCACAATAAAAAGTTATCTTGTTGTGGAGATGAACCATGTCATCAAATCAATGAAGCTTATATTCAAAATAGTGATTGGTTACTTCATGAAGCTTTTTGTTTACATAGTGAAGCTGATATTTTTCATCCTTATGAAAAACATCATTCGACAGTGAAAGATGCCTGTCAATTAGCTCAGTCTTTAAATATTCAAAATCTTCTTTTGTATCACACTGAAGATAAAAATATCAAACAACGTCATTCTCTCTACATGCAAGAAGCCAAACAATATTTCCAGGGAAATATATGGATTCCTGATGATTTAGATATTATTAACATTTAATAGAAAAAGGAATTGAAATACGCAATTAGTTTATTTCAATTCCTTTTCTATATCATATAACAAAGATATTTATTTGTAGGCATGATTAAAAGCATTTTGTAAATCTTCAATAAGAAGTTCTACTTCTTCTAATCCAATATACATTCTGATATGTCCAATATCCAAGCCTCTTTCTTTCAATTCTTCCTCGTTGCTTCCTTTCCATACAGGCATGACTAAACTTTCAAAGCCACCCCAACTATAGGCCAAAGTAAAATGTTTTAAAGAATCAACAAATCTTTCAATAACATCTGGGGTTGCATCTTTTAATACAAAACTTAATAAACTTCCATATCCCTTTAAATACTTATCTGTTAAATCAGTAGATGTATGGACCATAGGATGATATATTTTTTTAACATATGGACTTTGTTGTAAAAATTGTATCACCTGTTTAACACTTTGTTCTTGAGATTTTAAACGAACAGGCAATGTTCGTAATCCTCTTAATGCTAACCAAGCATTCATTGGGGACATTGTTGCTCCTAAAAAGATTTGACCAAATTCATTGATTTCATGTATATATTTTTGATTAGAAATGACAACGCCACCAACCAAATCACTATGTCCTCCAATATATTTTGAACAAGAATGTATAACAATATCAATTCCATGCACCAAAGGATTTTGAAATAATGGTGTTGCCCATGTATTATCAATAACTGTGATAATATTTCTTTGTTTCGCAAATTGACTGATCATCTCTAAATCAAGCATTTCAAACTTTTGAGAAGAAGGACTTTCAAAATAAATCATTTTTGTATTCTCCTTAACAAAAGCAAATATATCTTCAGTAGAAGATACATCAATTTTTGTACTTTCAACACCAAAACGTTCAAGATTTTGAATGAATTTGACAGTTGATCCATACACAGTATTCACAATGACAATATGATCCTTTTGTTGAACCAAGCTCAATATTGTGGCGCTGATTGCTCCCATTCCTGAAGCAAAAACTTTAGCACATTCCCCTTTTTCTAATTGAGCTAGTTTCTCTTCTAGAATTGTTAATGTTGGGTTTTCTCCCCTTGTATATGTATAAGCACTTTTCTTATTCATATTAACATCAACATAGTGTTGAAAATCATCAAATTGAAATGATGATGTTTGCACAATCTCAGGCGCAACACTCTTATATTCTCTTTGTTTTTTTTCTACTGATAAACAAATATTCTCTTGATCTAACATTTTATCTCTCCCTCTAAATATTTTCCAATTCCATCATGTTCATTATCTTCACAAATAGCATCTGCAACTTCTTTTACTGTATCAAAAGAGTTATCCATAGCTATGCCAGTTCCTGCTATTTTTAACATATCTATATCGTTTTCACCATTTCCAAAAGCAATAATATTTTCTAATGATATATTTTTAATTTGTGCTAACTTCAAAAGAGCCTGTCCTTTTGAAGCATGAACTGGATTAATTTCTACCCAATCTTTTTCTACTCTACATATACTAAAACGTGAAGACATCTGTTTTTGAAGAATTGGTATTTTTTCACTCATCATTGTTTCACTTTGTACAAATGCAACTTTCTTTATTGTAGAAAAAAGATGTTCTGGTATTTCATGAATATCATGAACCATATGTCTTTCTCTATCAATAAAATGTTCTTCCATAATTCCTGTATGTCCATAATCAAAAATATATAAACACGTTTCAAAGAAAATAATCATATCAAAGAAAGATGTTTGTGCTATTTCATTCAAAATCATTAAATCATTTTTTGTTAGTCTTTGTTCTCGATGCAGACATTCTTTTTTTGAATTATAAATCTCTAATCCATTTAAAACAATATATCCACTTTGAGGATATTGATCCATATCTAACTGCTTCCCATAATACTCTAAGCTACTGACATCTCTGCCACTTGCTAAAACAAGCGAAACACCTTGCTTTTGTAAGTTCATTAAGACTTCTTTTGTATAGGGTAAGATTTGTTGATTTTGTGTTAATAACGTACCATCCATATCCATAACTATCATTTTCATTTACAAATAACCTCGCTTTTTCTTTTTATTTTACAATGATAAAACAAAAAAGCAAGAAAGAAAAAACTGTAATCTTTAGAATTTCAATATTCTATGGATTACAGTTTTTTTATTATTTAATTTCTCTCATTATATAGTTTTCTAATATTGGCTTAAATTGTTTGGAAACCTCTAGGTTGGTTTCTTTACTAATCTCTACCAATAACAATGGATGATAATCTTCATCAATTACAGCATGTGGATTATCTTTTATAATTCTTAAAATAACTTTTAAGTTTTGATCATCAATATTTGTTTTATTGCGAGTACACATCTGTTTAATTCTTTTAAGTGTCAACTTCTGTAAATGATGATTAATATCAAAAAGACTAAACATATAACCAACCTCCTTTTCTATTATATATATTATAATCCTTTTACTTTATGTTTTCTATCAAAACAATTGTTTTTCATTTTCTAATTATGAAAATATAACATCACTTTTTAGCGTTTTAGTATATTTTTATCATATATTTTGTAAAAGTATAAATATATCAATCATTTAAAATATCCTCTATCTTCTTTAAAACAGCCTGTTCATCATTAGAACCAATCACTTTATATGCAATGTCTTTAATTGGTTGGACTGCATTAGACATCGCATAAGCATACTTGACTTCCTGCAACATTTCATAATCATTCATTTGATCACCAAAGGCAGCACATTCATCAAATTGAATTTGATACATATCCTGTAAAAATTGTATACCTACGCCTTTATTCATATTTTGATTTTGAATATCCATCCATTCATTTCCTGATGTAACAATCTTCACACCTATTGGTAACTGTTGACTGATTTCATCTAACAAATCTTGAATATGGTGTTGTTTATCATATATCGCAATCTTCATAATCTCATCATGAACATCATCAAAGGAATTCACAAATGAATAGGCACAATAATACTTTTTAACCTCATTCCTATATGCAAACTCATCTTTTAAAATATATGCTCCTTTTTTCCCACACAAAATCATAAAAATACGTTGATACTGTGATAAGATATGTATCATTTCCTGGACTTTTTGATTTAAAATGACATCACAATGTAATTCTGTTGTTCCTTTGGCTATATAACTTCCATTTTCAGCAATAAAATACATCTGATCGCTTAATGGTAAGAATTTCTGGTATAAACGATAATATTGATTACCACTTGCAATAACAAATTTTATCTTTTTTTCTTGCATTTTATAAAAGAGTTCAATAAAAGACTTATCAAACTTCTTATTTGAATCTAAAAATGTTCCATCCATATCCGTCGCAATTAATCGAATCATGTTCCTTCCTCCCCATATGTTTTTATTTAAAACGAAAAACACATCTATTGAGATGCGTTTAAAACTTCCAGCATATCTTCAGGATTTTGAGCAGCTTTCACTTTTGTATATGCTTTTTCAATAATCCCTTCTTCATTAATCAAGTATGTTGTTCTGACAACTCCCATGACTTTTTTACCATACATATTTTTTTCTTTCCATACATCATAAGCCTGTATAACTTGTAATTCTGGATCAGACAATAAGGTAAAAGGTAATTGATATTTTTCTTGGAACTTTTTATGAGATTTCACACTATCTTTACTGACACCTAAAATGACAGCTCCTTTTTCATGAAAATCAGGATATAATTGAGCAAATCCACAAGCCTGTTTTGTACATCCCGGTGTATTATCTTTTGGATAAAAATATAAAATTATTTTCTTTCCTAAATATTGGCTTAAAGTCACTGATTCTCCATCTTGATTCAATAATGTAAAATCCGGTGCCTTGATTCCTGTTTCTAACATTTGTTCTCACTCCTTTTTTCCATTATAACAAATTTATTTTTCTTTTCATATTAATATGCTTTTCCTAAAATAATGAAGGCTGATAGACTCCAGATACTATTTGAATAGGATAATCATTATCATAAAATTGGTATGGAGAGATAGATGCATCAAACCATTGCACTATATCATGTTGATCAATGATTAATGGCATACGTGAATGCAAAGGCTTCATGACATCATTAGCATTTTTAGTGATAATCACGACTTCTTCTTTATCATTATATATACCTGCCATCAAAAGAATCGGGTCATGAACACTTTCAAAAGACACTTGATGTTTATGTCCATCCCACTCATAAAATCCTTTCGCAAAGATAAGACAACGTCTTTCTTTCACATCTTTTTGAAATAACTTCTTTTCCAATAATGTTTCACATCTTGCATTAATGATAAGTTGGGAAGTATAAGGTATCCTATAACCCCACTGCATCTTTTTGATTTCAAGTTTTCCATGATTTTCAACAATCACAGGAATCTTTTGTTTAGGGAAACAATCCCCCAAAAGAATTTGATTCCATTGAACATCCACTCCCATATCTTTTAATACTTGATAAATCTGTTTCATGATATAATATCTTCCACACATGAATGTTTTCCTCCTGTTGTTATTCATTATAACATATCTTTTTTCTTATTTTCTTCTTTTATTGATTATGAGATAATAAATATAGAAAATCATGAAAGTGAGCGTATCTTATGAGAGAAACCTATAGTAAAAATTATTTTGAAAAATATGCAGCTTTAACTTTGACTTTGTTCTTTAATATTGATAAAGAAGCTATTATACAATCAGATCGCCCAGATTTACGTATACCTTCTATCCAATTTGGTATTGAAGTCACACAAGCATTAACACCTCAAGAAGCTGTTGAAGACATGAAAAAACCCCTCTATATGTCCTTAGATTTAACACCTTTTGACCATAGTCATCAAGATTTAGCCTTTGTTTATGAAAAGATAGATGACGCTATTGATAGAAAGTTAAAAAAAGCTAAAAATTATGAACATTATTTATACAATGGACTTTATATTTTTTCTCATTGTCATAATTTATTACAAGAATCTTTACAACATTTTCTATCTCAAAAACAAATTCCTCATGATTTTTATCAATATATTTTTATTAATTCTGTAACCAAAATCTATTGTTTTGATATTCTATCAAACCAAATCATTCCATTTTCATTTCACCGTCAAGATCTCATTAAAATGAATTTAGAAGCTTTAATCTATGAAAAAACATGTTCCAAAAAACGAAGAAAAATCATTATACCTTAAGGAGTCTATATGAAAACATATCAACTATTAGTTAATGGGCATATCATTCATGCCCAGTATGATGAACATAATATTCAAGAAATATTTATTCCTCTTTTACAAAGATGGACACACTTACAAAAAGAAAAGCAAAAACGTTTACTTGTCTTATTAGCTGCACCACCTGGTGCAGGTAAAACAACACTTTCTTTATTTTTAGAATATCTTTCAAATCAAGACGAAGCATTAACACCTATACAAGCTATAGGTATGGATGGATTTCATCGTTATCAAGATTATCTGGATACACACTATATTGTAAGAGATGAAAAAAGAATATGTATGAAAGATGTGAAAGGTTGTCCAGAAACATTTGATGTTGAAAAACTCATTGAAAAAATCAAAGAGGTTCAATCACAAGATACATATTTTCCTTTATATAATCGTGTTTTACATAATCCAGAAGAAAATAAAGTTTTTGTCAATCATGATATTGTTTTGATTGAAGGTAATTATCTTTTATTGAATGAACCTTTATGGAAAGATATTCGTTTCTTGTTTGATGATACCATTTTTATCAAAGCTCAAAGAGCTGAACTTGAAAAACGTTTAATTCAAAGAAAGATGTTAGGTGGAATTCCTTATCATCAAGCAAAACAATTCTATCAAAATTCTGATGGGGTCAATGTAAAAAGAGTTCTTAACCATTCGTTACAGGCACATATTCAATTAGAATATCATGATTCTATTTATCACTTCTCAAAATAGAATAATAACAAGCATCATAAACACCTTGATTGTCCCAATCTGAATGTCTTAAAGTTCCTTCATATTTCATTCCACATTTTTTCATGACTGCTCCTGAATGGGGATTTTGAATATTATGATGAGATTGTATACATTCATATTGAACTTGATCAAATAAAAAGTCTATAACCTTATTTAATGCTTCTGTCATAATTCCTTGATGCCAATATTTTCTTGACAAACAATAACCGATTTGAGCTAACTGTGCTTTTTCATTGTGTGAAACAACAGCAATATTTCCTATGACTTCTTGACAATCCTTCAATACAATAGCCCAATTATAGTAATCTAACTTTGCGTATTGATGAATCCATTCATTAAGAATATTGATTGTTGTGGCTTTATTTTCATGAGGTTGCCATGTAAGAAAACGTGTCACTTCTTCATCCTGTACCCAATTTTTCAACATATCATCAACATCATTGATTTTAAATTGTCTTAATAATAAACGTGATGTTTCAATATTTTGTGTTCCTATATGTTTCATATTTGTTTCATCCTCTCATATTTTGTATATTGTATCATTATTTCTCTATTAAAAAAATAGCTTTTTCGCTATAATATATAGAAGGAGGAGTTGAAAATGATTAGAGAAGTAAAACCAAATGATTTAGAAGGAATAAATCATTTATTATATCAAGTAAATAATGTTCATGCTGACGGTAGACCAGATTTATTTCAACATGGGAGTAAAAAATATAATGATGAAGAATTATTAAAAATAATAAGTGATTCTTCTAGACCTATTTTTGTATTTGAAGATGAAAATCATCATATCTTAGGATATGTTTTCTGTATTGTTCAACATCTTTATGAAAATAAAAAGACACTCTATATTGATGATTTATGTGTTGATGAAAACTGTCGTGGGCAGCATATTGGTAAACAGCTTTATGAATATGTTATAGCTTATGCAAAAAAACATGATTTCTATCACGTTACATTAAATGTCTGGTGTTTAAATGAATCTGCCATGAAATTTTATGAAAGTTGTGGAATGACACCATTAAAAATTATGATGGAACAAAAGTTATAAAGATTGTGAAATGCAATCTTTTTATTATTGTAACCATTGACACTACATCTTACTCACACTATAATCAAATATGAAAGTGAGGAATCCATATGCAAATTTCAAGTCGTTTTACAATTGCTGTACATATTTTTGCTTGTATTGATACATTTCAAAATGAAACGAAAATAACAAGTGATTTTTTAGCTTCTAGTGTCAATGTCAATCCTGTCATTATAAGAAAAATCCTTTCTCAACTCAAAAATGCAGGACTAGTCCGTGTGCAACGAGGAAGTGGCGGTGCCTCTTTTGCAAGAGATGCCAAAGAGATTACTTTCTTAGATATCTACAATGCTGTTGACTGTATTGAAAATGGTGAATTATTTCATTTTCATGAAAACCCTAATCCACAATGCCCAGTAGGTAGAAATATTCATCATATATTGGATAACAAATTAATACAGGTTCAAAAAGCTTTAGAAAATGAATTGAAAAGCATCACACTCGCAGATATTATCAAAGATACTCAATATTATATTCAAAATGAAAAAAAGGAAAATGTATCAGAATATAATGAATAAACATCATTATATTCTTTTCTTTTCCTCAAATGTTTTTTGAATTTGTTTTTGTAGCTTCAATAAACGCTGTTTATTGACTTTACATACTTGACGATCATATGTATATAAACCATTGATTTCATCTTCTATATCTGATAATTGTGTATAAATACATCCACATAAGCCATGATCAATAGATGGTAACACCATTTCTTCATACATTTTTATCATCTGATCCGTTAATTCTTCTTCACTATGGGTTGTTCCATAACCATAATGACGAGAAGAATAGACATGCTGATCGACAATTCTTGTATAACCACCACATTCACTTAATAATATAGGTCGATTTTGTTTATTTTTTAATACCTTGTTTCTAAAATAAACATGTTCACTTTGAACATCACTTAATTTTTGATGAAACCAGCCAGAAGTGGCATCATAGAAACGAGATGAATCATAGTCTTGACATAATTGATACATGTTATCAGCTTGAATTTGACCCCATCCTTCATTAAAAATAGTATATCCAATAATACAAGGATGATTATATAAATGTTTCAATGTGTCCAACATATGTTTTTGATATATATATTTTTGAAGTTGTTTCCCTCTTACATGATCCAAGCGATATTTGAACCCTAAGTTTGGTAAAACTGTATCTCTGATATAATGATATTGTCCATTATTAACATGATCTTGTATGACTAACATTCCAAGTTGATCACAGGCAAAGTAAAAAGCTTCAGGTTCAACTTTAATATGTTTTCTTAGACAATTAAATCCTAATTCTTTCATTCTTAAAATATCTTTTTCATACTCATTCATTTGATGAGGCAAATATAGTCCATCATGGAAATAGCCCTGATCTAAAACCCCATGTATAAATATAGGCTTTCCATTTAATAGAATATCCTGATTTTTAACCTCTACTGTTCTTAAAGCAAAATAACTTTCTACATGATCATTATCCGTATCTATAAATATTTTATATAGGTATGGATTTTCTGGAGTCCATAAATGACGATATGAAGATGGTATGTCTATATCAATATCTTTATCATGAAATATTTCTTTTAAAAATAATTCATCTGCGACAATACTGACTTGATAGTGAGCAGCTGTTGTTTCAATATGAAGATGTATCTGATCTAAAGATGGGGTTATTTTTAAATCCTGTATGTAATGTGATTGTACAGCTTCAAGCCAGACAGATTGCCAAATGCCTGATACTGGTGTGTACCACATACCACCTGATTTTTTCTTTTGTTTGCCATAAGGATAAAGATCAGATAGCTGATCAGTGACTTGAACTTCTAAAAGGTTTTCTCCATCTTGAATAAACGATGTAATGTCAAACCAGAATGGTAAATATCCACCTTGATGTTCTCCTACACATTGATGGTTTATATAGACTTTTGCGATTTGATCCACAGCACCAAAATGCAAATGAATACTTTTTTCTTTTCCAAGCATATGATCATCTAATATAAATGTCTTTTGATAATGAAGATGTTCACCAATTTCCCCTTGATAACAAGACAAAGGAGCTTGTGGTGGATAAGGGACTTGGATAGTCTGCTGGTTTAATAACCATTCTCCATCTAATGATTGAAAGCTTTCTCGATATAATTGTGGACGAGGATAGTCATATTTATTTTTCATATAAAACAACTCCTTTATATTTCTATTATATAATAGATATGTTTTGTCTGAAATCATTTTATACGATATTATTCACAAAGGATGATTATCATGACGTGAAAGCTTACTATGAGTGATGTCGTCTATATGAAAAAAGCATCCAAATGGGATGCTTTTACATTATTGTTTCATTAATTCACTTTGTTTATGTTTTAAAGCTATAAAAGCTTCATCTAAATCATTCATATCATAAACAGTCTTTTCCATAGGACACATACCATCATGTGTTCTATTGATAATATAAGGAACAACTTTTTCACAATCATAACTGATATGATAATATTCCAATATTTCTTTGGCTTTTTCACTTAAGACATAGGCATAAATGTATTTCACTTTTGATAAAATCAGTAACATTGCAGTTGCTTTTCCAATGACTTTATCAACTACGATTGCATCTTCAAAATAATATATATCTTCCTTCATAGGATTTATAATAGGTCCTATGCCATGAAGCTTTGATGTATAGAGTTCTCCCTGTCTATCAGCAATTAATGATAATCCTTCTTCGTTAAGCTTTTTTTGCAGTTGCTGCAACTTCATCAAAATATCCTCCCTTAACAATCGCCATGACAATAGTTGGTACAAAAATCAATTGAATAATAATACCTGGAATCCCTGTTGTTGTAGCTGCAATCACTGCTGGAATACCTCCCAAAGGAATACCAAACAGATATGTTGCAATAGAAATCACAATACCATAGATAACCCTTCCAGCAATCATGGAAAGAACTAAGGCAGACAAAGAACCAAATTTCTGTTTAGAGAAATGGAACTGATGAAACAACAGACCACTGACTGTCCCATAAGTTGCCAGTTCACTCATCATAAAAAGAACACGATCAGCAGAAGGCATTCCTGTCACAACAAAGCTTGTCAAAGGAGCAAAGATTCCTAAAAATAAGCCATAGATAGGTCCAAGTAACATTCCACCAATAAAAACAGGTAAATGCATTGGAAGAAAAACAGAACCAGCCTGTTGCATACCAATGATATGAAAGACTTGTGGTAATAATAAAGATATAGCTAAACACATAGCTCCAAATGTTAATTTTTTTGTTTTCATTGTAAAACCACCTCGTACTATATCATAACGCTAAAGTAAGGTTTAAAGTCAACCCTTTTTTCAATTTCCATAAGACTTTTTTCTTTTCTATATGATATATTTATGCTATACTCCATGATTGAGGTGAGGTTATGAAAAGACTTTATGAATATCTTGATATGATTTCTCAAGAAGATATACATGATTATGTTGAAAAAATGAAATACAGCAATGATATGTATACAACTCTATCCAAAGGAATAGAGGATTTTAAGCAATTAACACCTATCTATAATGATAATGTTATTTTTTCATTATATAAAGACATGTTATTTCTTCAGCCAGATCAAGATCAACCATTTTTAACACGAAAAGAAGACCACGTTTTTTATAGCCCATTATACTTTGTTGAAAAAATGGACATGACACAACAATTCCCATTAAATTCTATGAATCACCAACAAGCATTAGGTGCTTATGTTGTGGTGGATAAGGATTATCCTTTTATACATATGATTTTACTGATTATTGATAATTTACTCAATGATGTTAAAAGTACAATTCAAAATCAAATCAATGAAACGATTCGTCATCTCCAAGAACAATTTCCTCAAGCAACAATATCTACAGTGAGCGTCATTGCCAGTGACCATGCTCCTCAAGAAGATCAAATTCAACAGATGGAATCACAAATCATTGAAAAACAAATGGATATGAATCAATCTTTTGAACAAAAGACAAAAGAATATTATCAAAGTATTTTATATAATTAAAAAACATGTACTAGTGACATGTTTTTTTATAATAATTCCCCATTTGTAGCAATGACTTTTTTATACCATTCAAACGATTTTTTCTTTAACCTTTTGAACGTTCCCTTTCCCCTGTTATCTCTATCTACATATATAAATCCATATCTTTTTTCCATTTCACCAGTCCCATTGGAAATCAAATCTATACATCCCCATGTTGTGTATCCCATTAAATCAACACCATCTTTATCAACAGCATCTTTCATCGCTTTAATGTGTTCTCTTAAATAATGAATGCGATAATCATCTTGAATTGTTCCATCTTCTTCTACAATATCTTTAGCTCCCAAACCATTTTCAACAATAAATAATGGTTTTTGATAACGATCATAAAGTTCATTCATAGTAATTCTTAAACCTAAAGGATCAATTTGCCATCCCCATTCACTCGATTTCAAATATGGATTTATAACAGATGCAAATATATTACTTTCAGTTTGACAGCTACTATCAGGAGTCGAACTAGAAACTCTTGATGAATAATATGAAAAACTTATAAAATCAACAGTATTTTCCATCAATAAATTCTTATCATCATTCATAAATGGAATGGTAGCTTGATTCTTTTCTATCCATTTTAAAGCATATGGAGGATAATAGCCTCTTGATTGAACATCAATAAACATATAGCTTTCTCGATTATCACATATAGCTTTCCAATAATCTTCAGGTTTACATGTTGCTGGATAATAAGACCCTGCTGCTAACATGCATCCAATTTGATTTTGTGGATTAATCTCATGAGCCAGTTTTGTGACGAGTGCACTAGCAACTAATTCATGATGCGCACAGGTAATCATAGCCTGTATTTTATTTTCATCATCCTTAAATCTTAGTCCTGCTGCAACAAACGGAAAATGAAGTATCATATTGATTTCATTAAAAGTTAGCCAATATTTTACAAAATGTTTATATCTTATCAATAGAACCTTTGCTAATTTAACATAACAATCAATCATTCTTCTATCTCTCCATCCTCCATATTTGTTGATCAAATACATAGGACAATCAAAATGATTTATTGTCACTAATGGTTCAATATGATATTTATGACACTCTTTAAATACATCTTCATAAAATTTTAATCCTTCTTCATTAGGTGATTCTTCATCACCATGTGGAAAAATGCGTGTCCATGCAATGGATATTCTAAAAACTTTAAATCCCATTTCTGCCATTAATGCAATATCTTCTTTATAATGATGATAAAAATCAACAGCTTGATGACTTGGAAAATAGTGATTGTCAATATGATTAATCCATTTTTCTCCTGTTCCAATAGCATATCGATCTTGACCATACGGCATCAAATCGACATTAGCTAAACCACGTCCACCTTCGAAAATACCACCTTCAACTTGATTGGCAGCTGTTGCACCACCCCATAAAAATCCTTCTTTAAATCCCATAACTTTTCCTCCTTTATGCATTGTTTAAATAATATGATAATTTTTTAAATCTTGGTATATAAATAAAATGACTTAAAACTTTTGTACGAAAAAATTGTATCAATGCTCCATTGCATATTGCCATAATGATTGTTCCTAACCCTATACCTACAAAATCATTAAATAATATCAAAGACATGAATAGTGAAATCATTAAAAATGTACAATCAAAACATGTTTTGAATAACTTCAATGATATTTTATATTTCTTAGATAATACTTTACAAAAGAAATCATAAATTTGTGGATAAAAATATGTTTCATAAAACATAGCTACTGCTAAAGCAGATATCATCATACCCAAAAAGAAACAAATCATACGTATTACCAAAGAAGATATAGTTACTTGAAATATTGGTAATATGAATTTTAAAATATCAGCCGTAGTTGCATATAAAAAACCTGTTATAAACGAACTTAAATAAGCTAAACGAAACTTTCGTAGTACGATACAAAAAATAACAAATAGAAATCCCGCAACTAAATATTCTGCTTGTCCATATGTTAAATGATTATATTTTTGACTAATAATATATGCTGGACAAACAATCATTGACATGCCACAATCAGCTATTGACATTAAGTTAACACCAAACCCCAATAACAAAATAGCGAAAACATAGAGTAATTCACTTGAAATTTTATACATATAACATCCTCCTGTAATCATCATATAAAAAAAATAAGCACAATCAAAAAAAGTTTCCAAAAAGGAAACTCACATTTGTAAACCAAGAAGAATAATATCAATAATATATCTCATCATATATACATGATAAGAAAAATGCAAACAGTGTATAAAAATTTGGTTTTCACAGAAATTGATATCATTCTGACATGTAATCAACCATTTATTAACTTTTGTGTTTCTTAGTCTTTGAATAATTCTTTTATCATAGTGAAAAGTATCTCCATTTATGCTTATAACAATAAGTAAATCTTGATTTGTAAAAGAATATTCTTTTTTTAAATCCACGTCACAAATAATTGTATTGATATGATATATATTCAATTCCCTTTGAATATTATAAATAAGTGATCGTGCATCCCCTTGAGCATATAAGTAAAATTTACGGGAAGTTTTTATATTTTTAATAAGTTCTTCTATTTGAGTATAATCTAAATATTTTTGAGTGTACTGTATATTTTTAAGAAAATTATCAGAAAAAATGCTTATGTTTTCCTTTAAAGATAATTTTTTATCAATGAAAAGCTGCCTTCTTTCTAAGGAATCTAAATATGAATAACATTCATATATAAATTCCTCATAATTTTGATAATCTAGATTTCGAATACACTTTGAAACTTGTCCTTTTGATATATAACATGCTTTTGCTATATCTTCAATAGTCATTCTAGGAATCTTTGCAATATTTTCCTTAATAAAAACACAAAAAACATATAATGAATTTTTACTTGTATGTCCATTAATAATATCATTAACCTTATCTATAATCATCATTATCACCATTCACTTATATAACGAAAAATAAAATGCTATAACTGTCATTACAATTATAACATTTATAAATGAAGATTACATATTTTTCATATATTCTAATATTCCTTTTAAAGAAATCACTTGTCCTACTGGCTTAATTCCTGCAATTTCTTCACTGGTTTGACTAAAATCAACAATTAAATGTTCACCAGAAATATATGAAGCCATTACACTATTTAAAAAGACGATAGGCATAGCCATTTCTTCACTGGTAGCCAGACGTTTTGCATAACCACAATGAGATAATAAAGCTTCTTCACCACCAGCCATTTGTGTAAATTCATCTTTCATACCTGTATCTGTTGAACCGGGTAATACCGCATTTACTCTTATACCTTGAGATGCAAATGTAGATTGTAAATAGACTGTTAAATAATTCATAGCTAATTTACTAAATGGGTATGCCATTGTTCCAGGCATTCGACTCATACCTGTTTTTTCTATAGCCGCAACTTTTCCATCCCATCCAGATGCTTGAATAACTGGTAAATAAATATCTTTATTATCTTCTCTTTCCCATCCATTACCACCTGTAGATGTCATAAATGCAATAGCGTCACCTTTTTGCATTCTATGAATTAAATATTCTTCACAAATATATTGATTAGATAATAAATCAATTTTACAAGTTGTTATAAAATCATTTTTTGCTCCTGAAACTCCTGCTATACCAAAGAAAGCATGAATATGGTCAGGAATCTCTTGAAATGCCTGATCTATAGACTCTTTTTGACTTAAATCAACATGTATATATTTTTCAATTCCATCTACCTCTACTTTCTGCCAATCTAATGCATAAACTTTTGCTCCTAAGTCCACTAACATTTCTGTTGTTGCTTTTCCCATCCCAGAAGCTGCACCTGTCACAACTGCGATTTGTCCTTGATATCCAAAATAATCTTTCATTTTTCTATCCTCCTAAATGCACTATAAATCTTTCTTTATATTTTATCAATAAGTATAAGTCAAAAAGGACATTCTTCGCATTTTTGTTGTTATTTGATATAATGAAATGGGTGATTGTCATGAACAAAGCAAATTATTCTAAACAACAGATTACTGAGGCACTTATTGATTTATTACAAAAGACATCTATTGAGGATATCACAATTACATCTTTAGTCACAAAAGCTCATGTTTCAAGAAATGCTTTTTATAATAATTACCAATCTGTTGAAGATGTTTTAAAAGAAGTCTATCGACAAGCTCATCAAAAAGCATTTCAAAATAAATATATTGATATTTCCTATTTTACAAGTGATGAGGCTATCTTAGATTTTATACAATTCTTTGATAAAAATACTGCCCTTTTACTGGCATTACAAAAGTGGAATTTACTTCCCTATATCGCAAAATATAATACTCATTGTATCTTAAATAGTTTAGAACAATCAAATAATCCTTTCATTCATCAATATAAAGAATACTTTATGATTTATCATACAATCCCTTATTTTCAAATCTGTTATTATTGGATATTATCAGATAAAAAAGAAACACCTCAAGAATTATTTCAAATGATTAAACAATTACAAAAACAGTCATAAACTATTATGATAGAAAAAGAGATTTCAAACATGAGCATCATGAATGAAATCTCTTTTCTTATTATTTTTCTTCAATACCTTCTTTTTGAGCTATTGATTTTTCATAGACTTTAAAGAATGGATAATACACAACCATACTTATAACAATCAATACACACATAAAGATAACATTTCTTAAATCTAATGCTGATAAGAATCCTTGTGCAAAGAATGGTGTAAATGAAGGATCAACAATATATCCCATACTTACTAAACCTATACTTTGTGCCAAATAACCAAGTCCAATAGAAATACATGGCATGAAAACAAATGGTATCGCTAAAATAGGATTTAAGACAATTGGTGCACCAAAAATAACGGGTTCATTGATTCCACAAATACCTGGGACTAGACTTAAACGACCAATTGTTTTTAAATGTTTCACATGAGAAAAACACATTAATAAGACAAGACCTAAAGTGTTTCCTCCACCACCCAATACAGCGTATCTATACATCTGTAAATTCATGATATGTTCAGCACTTTGTCCCGCATTGATTAAATCGGCATTCAGTCCAGAGTTTGTAATTCCTAATGTGAACACAATTGGGAAAATGATAGATGATCCATTGATTCCAAATAACCATAAAATATTAGAAAAGGCAAAGATTCCCATATAAGCCCAAACATTATCAACACCTGAAATAGCTGGTGTTAAAATACTCATAACAAACTGTGGTAATGATTGACCACTAACACCCATTAAGACAAGATTTAAACCATAGATAATAATAATATTAGCTGCTAATGGTAATAATGAATTCACAAAGTTTGTGACTGCTGTTGGTACACTTTCTGGAAATGTAAAGACAATTTTATTTCCAACAACACGACAAATTTCAACTGAAATTAAACCAATAATTAATGCGACAAATAAACCATCTGCTCCTAGATAAGTCATTGATAATTGTCCATCAGTAACAGGAGCAGAAATCATAAGGAATACACACATAGAAATAATGCCATTAATTGCTGGTTTCATTTGATAGCTTTCAGCCAAACAATAAGCAACTCCAAATGCTGTGACTAAACCAATTAATCCCATTGTCATGGTATAAGGTATTGTAATTGTATTGTAATTAGCAACAGCCCATTGCTTCCATGCAATCATAGCTTTTAGGAAAATATTTCCTGTATTCATATCCACGATATCTAAATTAATTGGTGGATTGGCGATAATTAAAAATATTGATCCTACAACAATCAATGCAAGTGACATCATCATCCCATTAGAAATAGCCTGTAAATGTCTTTGATTTCCTAACTTATTTCCAAGCGGTGATAATAACTGTTCTAATCGACTAATCATTTTTTACTCTCCCCTTTAAAATTGCCATCCATTAAACTGAAATGCTGTATCCACAACATTTTCTGGATCATATTCTTCTAAGATTTTGGCATATCTTTCTTTATAATCATTATCAATTTCTTTTTGTGGATAAACACGGCTCGCTTCATTTAAGAAATGGAATGAATCTCTTCCCATTGCCTGTCCACGTTGTGTATGTTTATCTAATGCATAATCAGGAATTTCTGGTAATTTCCCCATTGCAAAAGATTTGATACAAATATTTTTCAATAAATCACTTGAACGATCTTTTTCAGATTGGCACATATATCTAATGGCGTGAATGAAATAGATAGGTCTATCTCCATCAGCATAATCAAATTCTCTACTCATCTGATATAAATTATTCACAACAACAGATGCCATTGGATTTCCCATACCAATATCTTCTACTGAAATTGTTAATAATCTTCGCCATAATTTTTCTTCTAACTGTGGTGAAGAAATATACAATTCATAAGCGAACATACATGCCTGTTCTTCTAAACCTCTACGAATAGATTTTTGTAATGCAGAGATCACTTCATCTCCTGCATAACCATTTCTTGTTGTAATTTTTGACCATGGGTCATACATTTTTTTAGCCATGAATTCTTGCTCCTTTCTTTTGAATATGACATAATAGTTTTGGAGGTGTTTTTATGAATATTGAGCATTTATCAGAAAAATTTGAATTAAATAATCTAGAGAAACAAATTGTGAGTTATATCCAAGAACATCTTATTGAACTCAAGTCAATTGGTATACGTCAAATGGCAAAAGATAACTATACCAGTACTTCTACTATTTATAAACTTTGTAAGAAGTTTGGTTTTGATGGTTATAGTGATATGATTTATCATCTGACATCTACCAAGGATAATCATACTATCAACTATCATGAACAATATCGTTCTTTTTTTCAACAATTCCAATCTTTACTCCAAGATCATTCTAAACGCATTATTGTTTTTGGTTTAGGCTTTTCTGCTCCTATTGCTGAATATATGCAACAACGCTTAACCCTTTTAGGTTATTCTACAATGTGTGTTGTCCATATGGAAATGTTTAGTCAGCATTTTTTTGATAATACCATTTTTATTGTTGTATCTTATTCAGGAAAAACACCACGCTTAAACGAAATGATTGAAACGGCTTATCATAATCATGTTCCTATTATTAGCTTTATTGGTAATCCTCAATCCCCTATTATTCAGCTTTCTACATTACCAATCGTTATTGAACAATATGACTCATTTTCACATGATTTAAATCGTCCTAATACCTTCTTTGGCGAAGCTATTATTGCTTTTGAAACATTATTATTTTAAAGCCGACAATATTATACAAATAACACCAATAAAATTATATTAATTTATCCAAGAAAAAAACATGTTATAGAATTTATAACATGTTTCAGGCTGTTGACAAAGTAAAAAAGTCAACAGCTTTTAGTTTTCAAATGAAAGAATATATGGTATTATATCCATT
>NZ_CAXSKY010000012.1:0-81336 GCF_964238065.1 Clostridium sp. AUH-JLR23 | reverse complement strand
TACGTATTAATAAAGTTGATAGAAAGGAGAAGGTATATTTTAATGACTGATAAATGAGTCAATTATAATATACCAGGGGAAAAAGATGGATAAACATAAGCATTTTATAAAATTAAAGAAAGTCATACTTTTGATGTTGTCGTGTATTTTTATGTTGAACATAGGTGAAGTTTATGGAGCTTCATATGAGATGAATACTTATAATTATCTGGCAGGTGTCACCACAAAAGCTGGATCCAAACTAAATGATGGAACTGTTTTGGAGGCCAGTTCATATGATGAAGGTGTGACGGTTCTTCTGACGACAAATGGACAGTATTTTTATTGTCTAGAGAATGGAAAGGCTGTTCATGATGGAACACAGTATACGCCTACTGACACAATTGAGCTTATTGAAGAAGCTCAAAAGAACAAATATTTAAGTTCGTCAGAAAAGGAAAAGCTTATTAGTCGAGTGCTAAGTCTAGCACCAACAAAGATCAATGTTTTATATCATACAAATGGATCATTAAAAGCAGTGAATGGAAATGCCTATCAGTGGTATGCAGCACAAATTATTGTATGGGAAATCATGGTTGGTGAAAGAAATGCAGATGGTAGTTATCGAGGTGTGACAACCAGTGGTGCGACTTCTGTTTATAATTCTTTGAATTGGTCTAACTCTACGACAAAGTCCAAT
Organism: Clostridium sp. AUH-JLR23; assembly: GCF_964238065.1. Taxonomy (NCBI): domain Bacteria; kingdom Bacillati; phylum Bacillota; class Clostridia; order Eubacteriales; family Clostridiaceae; genus Clostridium; species Clostridium sp. AUH-JLR23. The sequence continues at coordinate 80,657 of NZ_CAXSKY010000012.1, read as the reverse complement.
GTCAAAACATACTATGATTCTTATAGCCAGATTTTAAAGACATGGGGGCAGATTCCTAGTTTTGCATCAAAGAGTGAAAATCTTGCGAAAACATATGAAATGACTGCATTTGATGGCAATCATTATTATATGGAAATGAATGATCAAAATCAGGTTCTTGAAAGATATGATTTTAAGGCCAACGGGCTTTCGTTTGTTAAAAATGGGAATGTTTTAAAAGTCACAGCGAATGCTTCATTTGATGATACGAAAACAGTATCTGGAATCAATAGTCTTGATCTCAATAAAAGACAGCTGCTTTGTTTAGACAGTTCTGAAAGATATCAGAAAGTCGCGATTGCAGGAGAATGGGATGAAGCTATGCCAAGTGCTTTCTTTAAGATTAAGGTTGGAGCATCTGCTTTAAAGATTACTAAAAAAGATAATAAGGGTAATAATATTGCTGATGTACAGTTTCAAATTTCTTATCATGCAGACATGAGTCAAAGTCTAGGTACATATACAACTGGAAAAGATGGAACAGTTACGATTGACAAACTGCAACCAACAACCATTTATATACAGGAAATCAAGGTTCCAGATCATCTTGTCTTGGATTCAACAGTCCATTCAGTAGAGTTAAAAGCTGGTCAAACAGCTTCGTTTACGCAAACGAATAACTGGAAACAGGGTTATATTCAGGTTGTGAAAAAGGACAAAAAAACAGGTGAGGTTGTTAAGAAACCAGGTACAAAGTTTGAGGTCTTAAGTGGAAATCAGGTAGTTGCGACAATATCTACAAATAGTGAAGGTGTTGCTAAAACAGGATTACTTGATTATGGAACATATACGATTCGTGAAAAAGAAGCACCACAGAACTATGTCATTGCGACACTTGAAAAGAATCAGAGCGTGACTGAAAATGGTAAGACTTATGCCATTGAAATCTATAATGAACCAGTTCTAGGGAAAATTGAATTAAAGAAACAGGATAAAGAAACTGGGAATGTCTCTCAAGGAGATGCAACCTTGAAAGATGCAGAATATGTTTTAAAAGCCAATCAAGATATATTGAATCCATCTGATGGAACTGTGCTTTATAAGAAAGATGAAATCATCTCTCAAAAGACAGTTGGAAATGGTGTCTGGGGTGATACAGGAACAAAGAAAACAAATGATCAGGCAAAAATTTCATGGTCTAATTTACCGATGGGTGTCTATCGAGTAGAAGAAACAAAGCCAAGTGTTGGATATTTATTAGATGGGCTTCAGATAGTGACATTGACATCTTCAAATTCGAATCAGCAGGTTGTCACACAAAGTGTTGTTTCTAAAGAACAAGTCATTAAAGGAAAACTTGAAGTTGCCAAAATGGGAACTGATGGATCAAGTGGCATTACACAAGGATTGGCAGGTGTAGAATTTACTATCAAGCTTTACTCAGATGTTCAAAAGAATGGATGGGATCAGGCAAGAACTTATGATGTTCTTGTGACAGATTCAACGGGACGAGATACATCTATTGATCTGCCTTATGGTATTTATCAAATAAAGGAAACAAAAACACCAGAAAATTATTATCCTGCTGGTGATTTTTTTATTACCATTAATGAAGATCAGGAAATTGAATATAGAATGGTCAACAATGCACCATTTCAGGCATGGTTAAAAATTGTGAAAAGAGATAAAGATGGACAGAAAGTGGCTTTATCTCATGCGACATTTAAGTTAAAAGATAGCGAAGGAAATGATGTCAAACAAAAAGTTGGTATGGTTTATAAAGATGAATGGGCAACAGATGAAAATGGATATGTTGTGCTGGATGATATGGTCAAATCAGGAACATATACAATCGAAGAATTGAGAAATCCTGAAGGATTCCTTATTGGAGATGATATTCAAGTGAATATTACAGCAGATAATGATGAAATCTATTTTGATGAGGACAATCAACCTGTCATTGAAGTTTCATTTATCAATGAAAAACCAACAGGACATTTGATTCTTCATAAAGAATTTGAAAGAGAGGAAGATACAGCTGTTGGTGGAGCACAGTTTAAAGTCACTGCTGATAGTGATATTATGGATCCAGCAACAGGAAAGATGATTTACAAAAAAGGTGATCCTGTCATTATGGGGAATTCAACTGATGGTATTTATATGATTAATGAAAGTGGAAAACTGGAATTAAAAGATTTACCACTTGGAACAACGGGTGCCAGATACAAGGTTGAAGAGATTTCAACGATAGATGGATATGTTCTTTTGGATGAACCAGTCATTTTTGAGTTTGATATCAAAGACAATACGACAAAAGAATATACAGTGGAAAAGACAATGAAGAATAAGCTAACAGAAACATATTTCTCTAAACAGGATTTAAACGGAACAGAACTCAAAGGTGGAGAATATTCTGTCATTGATGCTAAAAGTGGAGAAATTATTGATCAATGGACAAGTGATGGAAGAGGTCATCTCGTTAAAGGACTTGTCATTGGAAAGGATTATATCTATCGTGAAGATTTGACACCCCTTGGATATACTTATGCCAAAGATGTGAAGTTTACAATGTCAAAAAACAAACAGACAATTGTCATGAAAGATACACAGGTGGATGTCAATAAATTAGATGCAGATGGTAACGCTGTTCAAGGAGCAACTCTTCAGATTGTCAGTGATAAGACCAAAAATATTGTTGACCAATGGGTAACTGACGGAAGTGTTCATCACGCTGAAGGACTTATTGTTGGTCAAACATATTTTCTTCGAGAAATCAAAACACCAGATGGATTTGCGATGGCTAATGAAATACAGTTTACTGTGAAAGAGAATGAAAATATGAATTTATCTATGATAGATAAGAAAGTCATTTTCTCAAAAGAGGATGCAGGTGGACAGGAAATTGAAGGTGCATCTATGCAGGTCATTGATAAAGAAACAGAAAAAATTGTTGATGAATGGATTTCTACAAAGGATAGTCATACTATAAATAATCTTATAGTAGGTAAGACTTATATTCTTCATGAAGATTTAGCACCAATTGGTAAGAATCTGGCGCAGGATATTGAGTTTACTGTCACTGATGATCAACAGAATCAGCATATCACAATGATTGATACAACAGTTGGTATTCAAAAGAAAGATGAATTAGGAAATAATGTCAAAGGTGCGACATTACAGATTGTGTCTAATAAAACAAAAAACATCATTGATCAATGGACAACAGATGGATCAGTTCATTATGCGCAAGGATTGAAGGTAGGGGAAACTTATACAATTGTTGAAGTCAAAACACCAGAAGGATATGAAACATCTCCGTCCGTGACTTTGACTGTTGATGGAAAACAGGATATGTCACTGACAATGACAGATCATCGTATTATCACTGATATTTTGATCAATAAGGTTGATAGTCAAACACATAAGAACATTGTTCATAATGATTTTGAGTTTACAATTTATTTAGATGAAAAATGTCAAAAGCCATTCAAAACATTAAAGGCTGATACAACAAAAGGGACTGTCACTTTTGAAAATTTAGAGTATGGTCAAACAGTTTATGTCAAAGAAACAAAAGCGCCAAAGGGTTATCAGTTATCTGATGAAGTTGTTAAGATTGTCATTGATGATCAGCTTGAAGGAATTGGAAAGGTGCATAGTTTTCAGTATGAAAATGAAAAGATTCCAGTTGTCGTTGTGAAAACAGGAGATGCAACGCACATGTTTTATTATCTGATATTAGCTGGAGGATGTTTGATTTTCATTATAAAGCTTTGTAGAACTCAAAAAGAAACAGATAGGTAAAGAAAAAGATGCAGGGATTTTGATCCATGCATCTTCTTTTCTTTTATATTGTTTTTTTATTTTATAGATTTAATAAACGTTTTGTATCTCTGGCAATCACAAGTTCTTCATTTGTAGGAATGACATAAACTTTGATTTTTGATTCAGGTTTAGAAATTAAACGTTCACCTTCACCATTTTCATTAGCATCATCATCAACAACAATACCTAATGCTTCACTTACTAATGATAGAATTTCTTTTCTAGCATAAGCAGAGTTTTCTCCAATACCAGCTGTAAAGGCAATTGCATCACATCCACCTAAAGCAATAAAATATCTACCAATGTATGCAATAACTCTTCTAAAGAAAATGTCAATAGCTAACTTAGCTCTTTCGTTTCCTTCATTAGCAGCATTTAATACATCTCTAAAGTCACTTGATACACCTGATACACCAAGTAATCCAGATTCTTTATTTAACATATGAATGACATCTTTCATATCCATACCAACTTGTTCAATCAAGTAATCAATGATAGAAGGATCCAAATCTCCACTACGAGTTCCCATCATAATTCCAGCTAATGGTGTAAATCCCATAGATGTATTAATAGATTTTCCATCTTTGACAGCTGTTAAAGAACCACCAGCTCCTAAGTGAGCAACAATGATTTTAGAATGTTCAGGGTTACCTAGTTTTTCAATAACTTTTTGTGATACATAATAATGTGAAGTTCCATGTGCACCATATTTTCTCACTTTATAATCAGTATAGAAACGATATGGAATTGGGTAAATATAACATCTTGGTTCAAGTGTCTGATGGAAAGCAGTATCAAATACAGCAACAGCACCAGCATTTGGAATAGCTTCCTTAAAAGCATAATATCCTGTTAAGTGAGCAGGGTTATGTAAAGGTGCTAATGATTTTAATTCATCAATCTTGCTGACAACATCTTCATCAATAATAGCAGATTCTTTAAAATAAGAACCTCCTTGTACAACTCTATGTCCTACACCTTTAATGTCTTCCAATGAAGACACGATATTCTTTTCTAATAATGTATCTAATAATAAATGAACAGCTTCTTTATGTGTTGGAATAGGTAAAGTACGAACATCTTTTTCACCATTGAATTTAATTGTAAAAATCGAATCTTCTAAACCAATTCTTTCAATAACACCAGAAGTAATGACTGTTTCATCATCCATTTCAAATAATTGAAATTTAAGTGATGAACTACCAGCATTCACTGCAATAATTTTTGCCATTTTTCTTATCCTCCCTTAATTCCCTTTTATTATAGCATTTATTTATAAAAAAACTAGGAAAAAATGTTTTGTAAAAAATATTTGTATTTTTTCTAAAAAAGAATATAATAGATATGAGCCAGGGGTGCATTTGCTGAGAAAGGTTTTCACCTTGTCCCTTATGATCTGAACTGGGTAATGCCAGCGTAGAGAGTGCAAATAATGATTTTTGTGACTTTTTTACGTGGGTAGAAAAGTCTTTTTTATTTGTTGGCTTCAATGAAAGGGGATCGAATTATGAAAAAAATTTTAAAAGTTGATTTCACAGTCAAAAGTATGTGTCAGCTTGCAATGTTTATGGCTATTACACTGATTTTGAGCTATGTGAATGAAATTATTCCTTCTTTACCACAGGGAGGAACCATCTCTGTTGATGTCATTGCCATCATGTTATGTGGTTATTTAATGGGAGCTGGATATGGTGTCATTTGTGGAATAGGGGTATCTATTTTACAGTTTGTCTTAGGTTTAGCAACTTACTATGGACCATGGTCAGTTTTACTTGATTATGTATTACCACTTGCAGTATGTGGATTAACACCTTTGATGAAAACACAAAAAATTGGAAACCTTCCTATTTGCTGGGGTATTGTTTTTGTCATGTTTTTAAAATACTTATCTCATTTTGCTTCAGGCGCTTTCTTGTTTGCAAGTTATGCACCAGAAGGTATGAATCCAATTGTTTATTCATTAGGATATAATATTATCTATGTTGCACCAACACTTATATTATGTATGATTGTTGTTCCATTGTTATATCCTCGTTTAAAAAGAGCGTTTATGTAATCTCTCAATACTGAGAGATTTTTTAATATATCATAAAAAGTCCGTATGGAGTGGATAGTGAAGTGATATGATTCCACTATGGTAGACACATGAAATAAACAAACATATTGATTATATCATTCTTGCTTAATACAGTCTTTTTTATCTCATATTGTTTCAAAAAAAGGACTATGAAAAACAATGGAAAGAAATAGATTTTATTTCGACTAGAAATGAATTGGTGATTGCCATGGACAAATAAAGTCGTTTTGTTATAAGTATGTTGTATAAAGGAAGTTCATTCAAATTTGATGATTGAAACACCTCTTAACGTTATTCATAATAGATATGTTAAGGGATAACTTTTTATTGCGGCTTTAAAAGCTAGTGTTGCTTCGATAAAGAGTTTATCATTGTTTTAGAGTAGGCTTTAGGCAGAATTTACTGATTTGATTTTGTTAGAAAGATTTTGTATTAATATCTAGAGTTTTCTAGAAAATGTGTTATAATGAATGTGGAATTAAAAGGAATATTTAATTTCGAAGAAAATAAGTATATGAATGGATAAGATTATCCATAATATAATTGCTGAGGATGACAGTTATTTCATCTGCGACATTTCGTTTTAAACGAAGATGTGATCATTCGAAAGTCGATGGGGACCCGACTGTGGCGGGCGCAAAAACAAATACTACAGCCCTGGAACTAGCCATTTCCTAAATTTGGCTCAGACTTTCTGAATAGAGGGATTGTTTTACAATCCCTTTTTCAGTGCTTAAAAGAGGAATAAAAATATGGAATTAAACAAAGCAAGAAATAGAATTGATATGAGAAGCTATTCTTTTCATGAATATGCATTATACTTCTTTCAATTTGATAATAAAATTCTTTGTATTGAAACGGTTGATAAAATGTTGCAAATAAAGATCAGTACTACACAGCTACCTCATTTAATTGGGTTACAATATGCTTATGATAAACAAAGGCATAAATCAAAATATAAAGGGAAGAATGGATTTCAAATTTTATTGAATAATGAGATTGATTTAGATATGTTCGAGAATAGAATTAGACGAAATAGACCAACAGCAAATCATAAACATATTACATGGGATATGATATTATCAAGAATTGAATGGTTACCATATTTTTTTAATAATATATCAAAAAAGCCAAGGATGAAAGAAAATAGAGAAGAACGATTGATTAACAGTTCTTTGAAAGGGGATTATTTTTATTTTAAGGTGAATAGTAATGAATATCTTATTTTATCATTATTAAAAATTGGGGAAAAATATACTCTTGAATCGTTCATAGTATATAATGATATTCGATATTTAGGAGACCTGAATGAAGTGTGTATTAAAAATGTTTATTGGAAATAAAAAAGATAAATATGTTGTTATTATAAATGGCATATTAAATAATTAAGAGCACAATTAAAAATATTTTTAGGAATGATGTCTTTTGTCATGTCTGCTTTTATTGTGATAGTAGGTATATCTGTTGCAGAAGTAAAGCTAAATAGAATATCTAAAGAAAAACATTTTTGATCAATGATATATGGAAACAAGTACGTTAACACTACGAATGTATTGGTTAATGACTCATCTCATATTTTTGAGGTGTTAATCTGGTATTGAAAAGTTTCATTTTCTTTTTTGTAAGTTGAAAACAAAAATCTTCTGGAAATTGTTTTATATTTTTTAGTGCATGATTGAATGCCTTTTTGGCTTGATACAGTATTGTAAAATCGCTATGGAATATTATTTGCGATTACAAGTAATATATAAATTTTTTTATCAAATTGAACTAACTGTACAATTGTCATGTTGTTTGTTCATTTTTCTGCACCAACGCTTATATTGTTTATGGTTGATGTTCCATTGTTATATCCTCGTTTAAAAAGAGCGTTTATGTAATCTCTCAGTATTGAGAGATTTTTTTACTATATAGAAAATAGTAAATTTGCTTTAAAAAAGAGTATAACTTGTGTATAATATTTCTGTTATAGAAAGAGGTTATTGATTATGAATAAGACATTTGTTGGTCAAAATATCCTTATTCATTGTTATAAACATGATGGAAGCATTCATCGCTGTTGGGATAAAGGACTTGTTTTAGAAGAAACACCATATCATTTTATTGTGGTGAATAATAGAACGCTTGTTACGGAATCAGATGGACGTAAATGGTATACAAGAGAACCAGCTATTTGTTATTTCCCTAAGCGAAAATGGTATAATGTCATTTGTATGATTCGTAAAACAGGGGTGCATTTTTATTGTAATATTGCATCACCAACATTGTATGATGGAGAAGCTTTAAAATACATTGATTATGATTTAGATTTAAAGGTTTTTCCAGATTATAAATATAAAATATTAGATGAAGAAGAATACCAGCAACATAAAATGATGATGAATTATGGTCAAGAACTAGATGAGATATTATATCAGCAGCTAGATCAGCTGATTGAGATGGCTATGAATATGGCAGGACCTTTTAGACCTGGTTTTGCACAACATTGGTATCATTATTATCAAAGTGGAAATTATAAAAAAAGGAGAGATCATCGTGGATTTTCAAAATGAACAAGATATGATTGATTTTGGAGAAGAACTTGCTAAACACTTATTTCCTAATGCTGTGATTACATTAGAAGGAGATTTAGGTGTTGGTAAAACAACATTTACAAAAGGAATTGGAAAAGGTCTAGGTGTTAAAAAGATTATTAATTCACCAACTTTTACGATTGTGAAGGAATATCAGGGAAGATGGCCTTTATATCATTTTGATGCTTATCGTTTAGAAGGTGAAAATGAAGAATTAGGATTTGAAGAAATGTTTGAAAATGATGGTGTTTGTGTTATTGAATGGCCAATGTATATTCAAGATATATTACCTCAAGAAAGATTAGAAATACATATGACAAAAAATAGTGATCAGACACGTCAAATGACATTTGTACCTTATGGAGAAAAATATCAGCAATTATTGGAGGAGATGGAAATATGTTACAGCTTATAATGGATACATCGAATCAATATTTAATGGTTGCTTTATATGAAGATGATCAATGTTTGTCATCTCTTCAGGAAATGGGGTCTAAACGCCAATCAGAAAATGCAATTCCCTATCTTCAAAAATTATTAGAAAAACATCAAAAGGAATTACTGGATATTGATGAAATGGTCATTACATTAGGACCTGGTTCTTATACGGGAGAAAGAGTTGCTTTAACAATAGCAAAAACATTAAGTGTTATTTCTTCAGTACATATCAAAGCTATTTCTTCTTTAGCAGCTTATGCAGGTTTACAAAAATGTGTATCTGTGATTGATGCACGTAGTCAAAAAGTTTTTGTCTGTGCCTATGAAAATGGACAGGCAGTTATTCCAGAACAAATGATAGATATTCAACAGTTTCCACAATTTATGCAAGATTATAGTGATTTTCAAGTTGTTGGACAAAATGAAGTTGTGGGGTATGAACCTAATACGGTTGATTTGGCTAAAAATTTACATGAATTAGCCAAGCAGACATCAATAGTGCAAAATGTTGATGCTTTAGTACCACGCTATCTTAAAGATGTTGAGGCTAAAAAAATATGCTTATAGAAGCTTTGCAGTCAAAAGAAATTGAGACGCTCGTGCAGTTAGAACACACTTTAATGACATCACCTTGGTCAAAAGAAGATTTTGAATACGAATTGTTAGAAAATCCATTTGCACATATTTTTGTTTTAAAAAAAGAAATGGAAATCATTGGATATATTGATTTTTGGGTGATGTATGAGCAGGCACAAATTGCATCTATTGGGATAAAAAAAGAAGAACAATCTCAAGGTTATGGACAAAAGCTTTTAGAATTTGCTTTATCTTATGCCAGGGATGCAGGTGTAAACACGATGAGTTTAGAAGTACGAAAATCTAATCAAAAAGCGATTGCGCTTTATCAAAAAAATGGATTTGATATTCAATCCATACGTCGAGATTATTATCAGGATAATCATGAAGATGCTTATTTAATGACAAAAGAAATGGAGGGAAAAGCATGAGTCTTATTTTAGCAATTGAATCAAGTTGCGATGAAATGGCAGTGGCGATTTTAAAGGATAAACGTGAACTCTTATGCAATGTTGTCGCATCACAAATTGATACACATCGTATGTTTGGTGGAGTTGTTCCAGAAATTGCCAGTCGTATGCACGTAGAATGTGTATCGACTGTCTTAAAGACAGCCTTAAATGAAGCCCAAATCAATATGCAGGATATAGATGCCATTGCCGTTACCAAAGGGCCTGGACTGGTAGGATCTTTACATGTTGGGATGCAGGCTGCCAAAACATTGGCATTAGCTTATCATAAACCATTGATTGGTGTTCATCATATTGCTGGACATATTTATGCTAATGAACTTGTCGAAGACATTCAATATCCATGTTTGTGTCTAGTTGTCAGTGGTGGGCATAGTGAACTTGTTTATATGAAACATGAATTTTCATTTGAAGTCATTGGTCAGACTTTAGATGATGCGATTGGAGAAGCTTACGATAAGGTTGGACGTGTATTGCATTTGCCTTATCCAGGAGGACCGGTTATTGATCGTATGGCAAAAGAAGGAAAACATACTTATGCTTTGCCATTACCCATGAATGATGAAAGCTATAATTTTTCTTTTAGTGGTTTAAAATCAGCAGTGATTAATCTTTGTCATAATGCATCACAGCGTGGTGAAGAGATTATTCCTCAAGATTTAGCATGTTCTTTTCAGGAAGTTGCTGTTGATGTTCTGGTTTCTAAAACAATCAAAGCGGCTCAGGATTATCATGTTAAACAGATTATCGTGGCTGGGGGAGTCAGTGCAAATCAGGGATTAAGACAAGCACTGACAAAGCGTAGTGAGATACCTGTTTTATTTCCACCAATGCGCTATTGCACAGATAATGCAGCTATGATTGCTTCGGCAGCACGTGTGATGTTTGAACATCAGAAATTTTCATCACTTGACTTAATGGTCAAACCGTCATATGATTTAGAAGAGGAAAGTCTTGGTGAATCTTAATGGAAAAAAAACAGCATAAAATTTCAAAAGCAACAATGTCACGTTTTCCCGTTTATTTAAAGGCATTGCGTAATATGCAACATGAAGGGCAAAACAACTTTTTATCAAGTGAATTATCTGAAGCAACAGGAATCTTGGATACAACCATTCGTCGTGATTTTAGTTTTTTGACACACAAAGAAACATTAGGTAAACGTGGTATCGGATATGATACAAAGGAAATTATTAATATTCTTAATAATGTTCTTGGTTTAGGGTTAGATGAATCTATTATTTTGATTGGTGTTGGTAACTTAGGAAGTGCCATCTTAAAATATAATCGCTGGCAATATACAGTTGGAAAAATTGTGTGTGGTTATGATTTGGATCAAAATAAAGTTGGAGAACGCTTTGGGGTTAAACTTTATCATATTGATGATTTGGAAAAAACATTTCCTCAAGGCTGCAAGATTGCGATATTGGCTATTAGTGAAAATGTTCAGGAAACAGTCGATCGTTTAATGGATTTAGGCATTAAAGGAATTGTAGATTTTACGCATACACATTTTACAGTTCATAGTGATGTTGTTGTACAGACAGTCGATGTTGTTGTGGCTATTCAGGAATTGGTTTTAAAAATGCATGTCAATGATGAATAAAGTATTGAAATTTTGTGAGAAAGATGTTAATAATAGATGTACAGGTAATGATTTGAGAACGTATTATAGTGAAGTTTGATAGCGACTTTTGGATGGTGTAAGCAAAAGAAATTGTTATAATATGGAACACTCAATGAACCGGATAGGAGAAATGTAAGTAGACTATCCCGCTAAACAGCGTTATGGTAAGAGAGCATATTCATGATGAGTATGAATGAGGATGGTACCGCGATATTATAGTCGTTCCTTTTAGGAACGGCTTTTTTTATAAAAAGGAGGAGAGAGATTAATGTTTGAATTTATGACAGTCAGAGAATTGTATGAAATGGTTTTATCTGGGGAAGATTTTGAAACTGAAGGTTTAGAATATGTTGAATTAGATGGATGGGTACGTACAAATCGTGATAATGGAAAAGTTGGTTTTATAGCTTTAAACGATGGAACATATTTTAGAAACTGCCAGATTGTATATTTACAGGAAACTTTATCAGATTATGATGATATCAAACATATCAGTACGGGAAGTGCTATTCGTGTTTTAGGAAAATTAAAACTCACACCTGAAGCTAAACAGCCTTTTGAAATTGAAGCAACACAAGTTGTTGTAGAAGGTGCATGTGATGAAGATTTTCCACTTCAAAAGAAAAGACATTCTTTTGAATATATGAGAGAAATTCCTCATCTTCGTCCACGTGCTAATACATTTTACGCTATTTTTAGATTAAGAAGTGTTTTATCAATGGCTATTCATGAATTTTTCCAGTCACAAGGTTTTGTTTATGTGCATACACCAATTATTACAAGTAATGATGGTGAAGGTGCTGGAGAAATGTTTAGAGCAACAACCATTGATAATACTGAATTTGATAAAGATTTCTTTGGTAAAGAAGCGTTTTTAACCGTAACAGGACAATTACATGTTGAAGCATTCTGTATGGCTTTTAGAGATGTTTATACATTTGGACCAGCTTTTAGAGCTGAAAATTCAAATACATCACGTCATGCCAGTGAATTCTGGATGATTGAACCAGAAATTGCTTTTGCTGATCTAGAAGATGATATGGATTTAATTGAAGATATGGTGAAATACTGTATTGACTATGTTTTAGAAAATGCACCTGAAGAAATGAAATTTTTTGAACAAATGATTGATAAAGAATGTATTCAAAGAATTACTCATGTCAGAAATAGTGAATTTAAACGTATGACATATACAGAAGCTATTGATATTTTAAAACAGGCCGATGTTAAGTTTGAAAATAAAGTTGAATGGGGTATGGACCTCAATAGTGAACATGAACGCTATATCTGTGAAAAAATTGTAGGTGGACCAGTGTTCTTAACAGATTATCCAAAAGAAATTAAAGCTTTCTATATGCGTTTAAATGATGATGGCAAGACTGTTGCAGCATGTGATTTGCTGGTGCCAGGAATTGGAGAATTAGTTGGTGGAAGTCAGCGTGAAGAAAGATATGAAGTTCTAGAAAAAATCATGGATGAAAAACAAATGTCTAAAGAAGGACTTCAATGGTATATGGATTTAAGAAGATTTGGTGGATGTAAACATGCTGGATTTGGACTAGGATTTGACCGTTTCTTAATGTATTTGACAGGTATGCAAAACATTAGAGATGTTGAACCATTCCCAAGAACACCAAGAAACTTAAAATTCTAAAATATAACGGGATTCCCGTTATATTTTTTCATATTCAATTATTTCAATTTGTAGTATAATAAAATTATGAGGTGAAAAGACAGTGAATGAAATCTTCTTTATCAATACCTTTTTTAATATTGTTTATCGTAATGAATCAGCATATATGCGTGATTTATTGATGTCATATGACTATATACAAAGTTTTGTTCAATGGCTTTGCCAACGCCATATTTCGTGTGATGTTTTATCTTCTATCACAAGGGATGATTATGCATTGTTGTCACGTTTTATGAAAGCTGAAGATGTGGATCATATTTTGCATAAGCCTTTTTCTAGTGAAATGGAAACAATGGCTCAAACATATCAGGAAGCGATTCACATTGTTTATGTACCTGGATTTGATGAATCTTCTTTTCAAATGACATCTTTTCCTGAATACGAGAATATTTATTTCTATGCTATTTCAGAACATTTTCAACGTGATAATTTATCTTTCTTTGATCCTTTTCCTGCCTTTTTCTGTGCTTTAAATCATGCTGATATGTGGCCAGGATGTTTAATTTTTAAAGGACAACAGGCGGTATTTGCGCCGATACATAATCAAAAAGATTTCTTACAGTTAACATCCTATATTGAAAATCAAGTTTGCTTATTTGACGTTTATAATCAGTATCAGAATGATGCCTATTTCATTCAATTGAGTGATTTGCATCTCGGTAAAGATAAACGTCAAAAGGGACTGGAGCGTCTTTATGCTTCATTGGATGAACTGATTCCAAGATTACCTTCTTTATGGGCAGTTAATATTTTGATAACAGGTGATTTGATGGAATCTCCTAATCGTAAAAATATGTATTTAGCCAATGATTTTATGAATAGTCTTAAAAAGCGTTATAAGGCGAATGTGACTTTTATTTTAGGAAATCATGATGTGATTGTTCATGGCTTTAATTTTGCTAGAAATCAAAAAAGTAAAGTAATTGCTTATCTGCTTGGTGAAAATGTTAAAGTTTTAGAACAGGAAAAAATCGTTATTATTAAAATGGATACAACAAGTGAAGGAAACTTAGCGAGAGGAAAAGTAGGAAAAAGACAACTTGATGAAATAGATGATGAATTGTCAGCTATTGATCATTTAGAAGAATATACATTATTAGTGATGTTGCATCACCATGTTTATCCTATAGATAAAGCAGAGTTTATTAAAACCAAATGGCATGAAAAAACATTTATCAATCGTATTATAGAAACTTCAAAAGTTTTGGTTGATGCACCATTATTAATTGATTGGCTAAAAAAACGACATATTCATTATGTGTTTCATGGCCATAAGCATTTACCTTTTTTTAAAAAAGAAGATGATTGTTATTATATTGGGGCAGGAAGTGCTACGGGTGGCTTAAAAGAAAGTCGTAGCCGTTATATTTCCTATAATGTGATGAAATATAATATTCATGAACAGAAAATGAAAATCTGTATGATTTTTTATGATGATAAAGCTAAGGCTGAAAGACAAAGAGTAGAAGTTTATTTATTTGAGGGAGGAAATAATCATGAAATTAGTAGATCGCATGAAAGATGAAGAATTAGGAACAGCTATACTGTATAATTTTACAAAAGGGTATGGAAAACCTGTGCCATTAGAATTGTATGATGTTGTTTTACCACTTCTTTATCATGATTTTATAAGAGAACATGTTTTAACATATACGTCATTACAGGAGTGTATCTATCAATGTATACAAAATGAAAAACATTTTAAACAACATCTTTTAGAAAAAATTGAAGATGATAAAACAATGACATCTAAAGCTTTAGGTGTTGCGATGATTCAGCATATTTTAAAATTTGAAATTGTAGATACTGTGATGTGTGGGGTGGCTTTACCAACTGATATTTTAGATTTAAATGAAGCTATTTGGCTTGGAAAACTTTTCCAGGATGTTTCACTAGAAGATTTTATGACATTATTAAAACAGGAAGATACACATATTGTTGTTTTACAAAGTGCTTCTGTTGGAAAAGATGTTGATTTGTCAAAAATTGCTTCTTTAGGACAAGTGACCATGTATGAAGATACAAAACCTTCAGAAATTAAAGGTCGTATTTTAGGTGCTGATATTGTGATTACAAATAAAAATGAAATGACAAAGGAAGTGCTGGAAGGTTTAAAACATTTGAAATTAATCTGTTTATTTGCGACAGGAACGAATAATGTTGATTTAGAATATTGTCGTGATCATGGCATTAAGGTCGCTAATGTAAAAGATTATTCGACTAAGACAGTTGCTCAACATACGTTAGCTTTATTGATGCATTTGGTAGAGAAAAATGTGACATATGATCATTTTGTTAAATCAAAAGCATATTGTCAAAGTCAGTGTTTTAGTTATTTTGATGATGTTTTCCATGATGTTGCTTCTATGACTTGGGGGATTGTCGGATTAGGTCATATAGGTCGACAGGTCGCAGGTATCGCAAAGGCTATGGGTGCTAAAGTTCAATATTATTCGACAAGTGGTCAAAATGCAACCAGCGATTATCAGCAGGTTGACTTTGAAACTTTGTTAAAGACATCAGATATTATTAGTATTCATGCACCATTAAATGAAAAGACACATTATTTATTTAATGAAGAAGCTTTAAGAAAAATGAAACCAACGGCATATCTCATCAATGTTGGACGTGGTGGCATTATAGAAGAAAAAGCTTTAGTGAAAGTCTTGAATGAAGGACATTTAGCGGGAGTTGGCTTAGATGTCTTTGAACATGAACCATTATTAGAAGATGATGTGCTTTATTCTATTCAAGATATGAATAAGGTTATCTTCACACCACATATTGCCTGGGGTTCTATTGAAGCAAGACAAAGATGCGTAGATGAAGTTTATGAAAATATACTTGCCTTCTTAAAAGGAGAAGAAAGAAATATTGTCAATAATGAATAAATCGTGTATGATAGAAAAAAATAAAAAAAGAAGGAGGAGTCTACGTCAGTAGCAAAGCATGTACGGTCTTATGATCGGAATTAACGCCTGTGGACTAGAAATGAGGATGAAGCAGGAAAATTTTGTTATATGTAGCATGATGTTATGGAACAAATTATTATTGCAATCATTATTATTGCACTCGGTTTTTATGTATTTAAGTTTTATCCTTTTGAAAAAGGAAATGTCATGAAATTAGTGATAGCAGCTATTTTTATTATCTTAACAGCAATCTGTAAAAGATTGGCTATTATGATCCCGTTGTTTGGAGCTGAAAGTCTTAAAATTGGATTTGAATATATTCCCTTGATGTTAGCGGGATATTTCTTATCACCAAGTTATGCCTTTATTGTTGGTTTGTGTAGCGATGTGATTGGTTTGATTTTAGTACCTACAGGATTTCCATTCTTTGGATTTACCTTAGGAACAATTCTTGTCAGTGTCATTCCGTCATTGATTCATGAACATTCAAAAAATATCAGCCCACAAAATGTTTTACGCATTGTAATTGGACTGATTTTGGTTTTAGGTATTGGGGCTTCCATTTATATTGGACAGCTTGATTCAGTGAATATTTCTGAAACAGTGTATCATCTTCAATCACAAGATAAAATCACACTGATAAGTATTTGTCTGTTGTTATCATTGATATTTATGATAGTGATTGCATTTTTAAAACGTAAAATTAATGCACAGGAAGCCAAAACCTTTTCAACATGGGTTTTATGTGTTGTCCTTACGGAATTGGTTGTCACTTTATGTTTAACACCATTATGGTTAGATATGATGTATCAGATTCCTTGGACAATCTCACTATGTATAAGAGTTGTTAAGGAATGTGCAGTTTTACCAATTGAAATTTTTATCGGTTATATTCTGATTCCTATTTTAAATAGAATATGGGTACGTTTAGAAAAATGACAACAAGAATTAAGATTCTTGTTGTTTTTTGATTTCATGCCCATCTTCATCAACTTCAATCACTTCAAAAAAGTATTCAAAGATACGCGTTAAAAGTTTTTTCATGATTCATCATTTCCTTTCAAGAAGAGTATATGTATAACAAAAAAAATCATGTTTGAAAAGTCAAAAAATGTAAACACTATGTAAGAGGTGATGAAAAATGGATCGTAAAGAATATGATCAGTTGGCTGAATCTTTGAAACCAACTGGACATAAGATGAAAAATGCGTTTTATGCATTTTTGTATGGAGGTGTCATTGGTGCTATTGCACAAGGTGTTTTAGAATTTTTCATGAATGTTTATCATGTTAAACAAGAAGATGCAACACCTATGATGATTATTACATTAGTTTTTATAAGCTGTTTGTTAACGGGATTAGGTATTTATGATAAATTGGCTCAAAAGGCAGGAGCAGGGACATTTATTCCCATTACTGGTTTTGCTAATAGTATGACATCATGTGCTTTAGATAGTCAAAGTGAAGGATTGATTATGGGGATTGGCAGCAATATGTTTAAGCTAGGAGGAACTGTCATTACATATGGCATTGTCAGTTCAGCACTGCTGGGAGTGATTCGATATGTCATTACACTTTTTGGGTAATTCGGTGACTTTAGAAAATGTTTATATTGCTTCTTCAGGGACAGTCTGTGGACCATTGGAATATTTAGGACCATTAGGAAGCTGTTTTGATAAAAGTTTGCAGGATTATCATTATGGTGAAAAATCATTTGAAAAAGCTGAACGTAAAATGTTGAGGGATGCCTTGGATATTTGTTTGAAAAGAGAAAAACTAAAATATAAAGATATTGATTTATATTTAGGAAGTGATTTGTTAAATCAGATTACATCTGTCAACTATCTGGCAAGAGAACTGCCTCAACCCTTTGTTGGATTATATGGCGCATGTTCGGGTTTTGCTCTGTCCATGGCGATGGCTGGCTTGTTGATAGATGCTGGCTATGTAGACAAAATTGTGACAATGGTATCAAGTCATAATGCAACCGCTGAAAGACAATACCGTTATCCTGTTGAATATGGTGTCCAAAAAAAAGACACAACAACCTTTACAGCGACCGGAGCTGTGTCCACTTTATTAACCAAACAGCCACAGTCTGTAAGAGTTGAAGCTATCACATTAGGACGTGTCATAGATTACTCACAGAATGATGCTAATGATATGGGACGTGCCATGGCACCAGCGGCTTTTGATACTCTCATGAATCATTTTCAGGATTTAAAACGCACTTTTCATGATTATGATTTGGTTGTGACAGGGGATTTATCTATGTATGGTCATCAGATTTTAAAAGAAATGCTGCAACGTCATAAAATGGATGTTGTGCGATATAACGATTGTGGATGCATGTTATATGATTTATCTTCACAGCCTGTTTTTCAAGGTGGCAGTGGCTGTGCCTGTAGTGCTTTGGTGACAATGGGTTCATTATACCCACAACTTAAAGACAAAAAATTAAAACGTGTGCTAGTTGTTTCAACAGGAGCCTTATTATCACCAATGATGAGTGCGCAAAAAGAAAGTATTCCATGCATTGCTCATGCCATCAGTCTGGAGGCGATAGAATGAATTATATCATGGCTTTTTTGTTTAGTGGTTTTGTTTGTCTAATAGCACAGCTTATTTATGATCATAGTCGTTTGACACCGGGTCATATTACCAGTTTATTTGTTGTTTTAGGTTCGTTTTTAGATCTTTTCCATATTTATGATCGTCTGGTTGATATTTTTCATGCAGGAGCATTAATACCTATTACCAGTTTTGGACATTCTTTAATGCATGGAGCCATGGCAGCTACCAAAGAGTATGGTGTTTTTGGTATTGCAATGGGAATGTTTGATTTAACAGCTGCTGGAATTAGTGCAGCCATTCTCTTTGGATTCCTTGTGGCTATTCTTTTTAAACCGAAATCATGAATAATTCTTATGATTTGAAACATCGTATTTTAAATTTTAAAGGAAGACTGGTTCATCTTTATTTTTTAGCCAGTTTATCTAACGATGTTTTGATTTCACGACTGGTAGAAGGTATTGAAAATAGAGAAGGAAAAGATTTAGAAAACTGTATCAACATGGGAGATGTTGAAATCGTTTCTACAAATCAGATTCAAAAAATTCAAAGAGCTGTTCTTGGTGGTAATAGTGCTTTATTTGATGGTGAAATCACCTATTTAATGGATACTAAAAATTTTCCAAATCGTGCTATTCAAGAACCAGAAACAGAAAAAAGTGTCCGTGGAGCTAAGGATGGCTTTAATGAGTCTATCTTAAATAATACAGGGTTGATTCGTCGTCGTATTCGTTCACCTGAATTATGTTTTCATTTAACAACAATGGGAACACAAAACCCCATTGATATTGCCGTGGCTTATCTGGAAGATAAAGTTGATCGACAAGTCTTACAACAACTTTTAACTCGTATTTCTCAAGTTCAAACTCAAGAATTTATCATGACTGATCGTGCTATTGAAGAAGTTTTATTGAATCAAGGATATAACCCTTTTCCTTTAGTGAGATATAGTGAAAGACCTGATATTGTCGCAACACATATTCAACATGGTTATATTGCGATTATATGTGATACATCTTCTTCTATAGTGATGTTGCCAACAACTCTTTTTGAAATCTTAGAACATGTTGAAGAACATCGTCAGACACCATTGATTGGGACATTTATACGATTCATACGTATGACTGCAGTTTTTTTATCTATATATCTTGTTCCTATTTTTGCTTTAAGTTCATCCTTTTTACAATGGGATTATTCCTTTTTTATACAGATTCTCATTATGGAATTATCTATTGAACTCTTACGTATTGCGACTGTTCATACGCCCCAATCATTGTCTAATGCGATGGGATTGATTGCAGCTATCTTACTTGGAGAATTTGCTATTCAGCTTGGCTTTTTTTCAGAAGATATTTTGATGTTTTGTGCGATTGGAACTGTGGGTGGTTTTGCAACCCCTAATTATGAATTATCACTGACCAATAAATATATCAAAATCATGATGATTATCTCCGTTATGTTATTGAATATATATGGATTTATTCTATTTAATCTGATTTTTTGGATCAGTTTAGCACGTATCAAAACCTTTGGCGTTTCTTATTTATATCCCTTGTATCCTTTCCATGGTAAAGAATTATTACGCTTTTTTATTAGACAACCTAAAAAAGATTAATATCTTCTTAATCATTTCTTAAAGAAGATATTTTTTTATTTTGATAAACTCTTACAGGGTGATCAAGATGACACATAGATTAATGAACGCTTTTGTGATCAGTATGTTGCCATTGTTTTTTATACAATATAATCCATTATATAAAATGGTTGTGATAGATTGGTTAAATCTTTTAGCGTGTATAGGTATTCTCTTTTATTTGATAGGTGTATGGTCTTATCTTTATCAAAGAAGACATGGCTGGTTTTATACATTTTTAGGTTCTTTTGTACTTGTTGTCGCAAAGATGGGCTTATTGATTGTTTTTTCACAGGAAAAATATTTGATGAATGCTATGCTTTTTTATAATGTTTATGTTATATTTTCAATAGGATTGATGTTTTATGTCATTTGGTGCTATGTCGATGAGTCACAATGTTGAGATTTGTCAGATAATGGTATTTCATATCTTCTAAAATAATGTTAGAATAAGAAAGTAACGGGGAGAAGAGAATATGGAAGAAAAAAATTATCGTCATTATATACAGATTTTAAAAGAAGAACTGGTTCCTGCTATGGGATGTACAGAACCTATTGCTTTGGCTTATTGTGCAAGTAAATGTCGTGATGTTTTAGATGATGACATTGTAAAAGCTAAAGTCAAAGTTAGTGGGAATATTATTAAAAATGTTAAAAGTGTTGTTGTTCCTAATACTGGAGGTTTAAAAGGAATTCCTTCAAGTATTGGAGCTGGTGTAGTGGCAGGAATTACAGAAAATGTATTAGAAGTCATTGCGCATGTGACTGATCAGCAAAAAAAGGAAATGCAACAATGGTTGAATCGAACACCTATTGAAATTATACCTATAGAAAGTGAATATGCATTAGACATCTGTGTTGAATTAATTGGTCAAAATCATCGTGCAAAAGTACGTATTGCTGGTTTTCATACCAATATTGTGTATATTGAAAAAGATCAGGAAGTCCTTTTCCAGATGGGAGTCGTTGCTTCTACGGATCAGACTTTAACAGATCGTAGTTTATTGAATATTCGTGATATTTATGAGTTTGCCAAAAATGTAAAGATTGAAGAAGTGCAAGATATTTTACAGCGACAAATTGATTATAATTATGCTATTGCATGTGAAGGATTAAAAAATGACTGGGGTGCACATATTGGCCAGATTTTATTAAAGACATATGGTGATGATGTCAAAGTCAAAGCCAAGGCCTATGCAGCAGCTGGAAGTGATGCCAGAATGAGTGGCTGTGAAATGCCAGTCATTATTAATTCGGGAAGTGGTAATCAGGGAATGACAGCATCTTTACCAGTCATTGTATATGCCAAAGAATATCATAAAAGCCAAGAAGAACTTTATCGTGCATTGATTGTATCTAATTTATGTACAATTCATCAAAAAACAGGGATTGGAAGACTATCTGCCTATTGTGGGGCTGTCAGCGCTGGAATTGGAGCAGGATGTGGAATTGCCTATTTGCTTGGTGGTGACTATGAAGCTCTTTGTCATACAATGGTTAATGGATTGGCTATTGTATCTGGTATTATCTGTGATGGGGCGAAACCATCATGTGCTGGAAAGATTGCTGCCAGTGTGGATGCAGGAATATTAGGATACTATATGTATAAAAACGGCTGTGAATTTAAAGACGGTGAAGGTCTTGTTTTAAAAGGTGTAGAAAATACGATTCGTAATATTGGTCAACTATCAAGAGAAGGTATGAAAGAAACAGACAAAGAAATTATTAAATTGATGTGTCGATAAGAAGAAAATCCTTTGTAAAAAGGATTTTTACTTTATCAAAAAGTATGCTATAAGCAAATATTATGTTATAATCTTTATAAAGATAAAAAAGTGTGTCATAAAAAAATGCGTATATAAATAATAGGAGGAGCTATTATTATGATGAATTTTAGAAATTGATTTGATACGCATATTAAGAATTATTTTTGTCATTCTGACTGTTTTGCTGATCTTTTAAATGGTCTTATGTTTCAAGGAAAGTGTGTCATTGATGATAGTCATGTGTAGATTGTATATATACAACATTCCTTCGTCAGCATGAAGTCATGTCTATAATGAAAGAATATTTGATGTTTATTGGTCTTGATGAAAAGTAGTTTTAAAACAAGAATAAAAGAGATTTGATCTATGGATTAAAGATATTCAATAGAAGAATACCGATAGAAAAGGAATTGACTGTTAGTCATGAAGTTAAGAAAATTATGTAAAAGATGTTTTCTTTAAAAAACAACAATCTCATAGAAAAATATTTAGGTATTCTATATAGTCATGGCATTGGACTTTATGTTATAATACATAAGTTAGTGGAGGTGGAAGCATGGCATATGAAGTTGTTCTTGAAGATTTTCAGGGTCCATTAGATTTATTGTTGCATTTAATTAAAGAAAAGGAAATGGATTTGGAAACTTTGGAAGTCTCAGTTATTACTGATCAATATCTTGCTTATATTGATCAAATGGATGCTCAGCAATTAGAAACAATGTCAGAATATTTAGTCATGGCAGCACAGTTGATTGAGATGAAAAGTAAAATGCTTTTACCAGCCCAAAAGGTTGAATTGGAAGATGATTATCAGGAAGATCCAAGAGAACAGTTAATCAAACGATTAATTGAATATAAAAAATATAAAGATGTCTTAGATGAATTTAAAGAAAAATATGAACAAAGACAATATATTCATACAAAAGCTCCTGCTTTTATGGATGAATATGTTATTGATACAACAGAAATGATTCCAGATAATTTGGAAGTCTATGATTTAATTAGAGCTATGCAAAAGATGTTTCAAAGAAAAGCATTATTGGCACCATTAGAATCTAAAATAGCACGTGTTGAGATTTCTATTGATGAACGTAGTGATCAGATTAGACAGTATTTTCGTATACATAAAAATCAAAGGGTTAAGTTAGAAGATTTGTTTGAGGAACCAACAAAAATCTTCTTTGTGATTACTTTTTTATCTGTTCTTGTTTTAGTCAATAAAAATGAACTGGTTATTGAACAGGATGGAAACTTTGAAGATATCTATTTAAAGGAGAGAGTTTGATGGACAAAAATGAAATATTAAGTGTGATAGAAGGTATGTTGTTTTTATCAGGAGATGAAGGTTTAACAATCAAACAAATCTCTTCTGTTTTAAAATTAAGTAAAAAAGAAGCGACACAATATGTTGATGAACTGATTCAAATTGAAAATGATAAGAGAATCAAAGGGTTTGAACTGGTTAATTTTGGTGGTGTCTATAAATTTGCCACACTTGCCAAACATCATGAATATTATCAAAGAATGATTGAACAAAGTGAAAATACATTGTCTAATGCAGCATTAGAAACTTTAGCAATCATTGCTTATAATCAACCTGTTACACGTGTACGTATTGAAGAAATACGTGGTGTTGGATGTGACGCGATGATTAGAAAACTAGCTGCGAAAGCTTTAATTAAAGAAGTTGGACGAGAAGATACACCGGGTAAACCCATCTTATATGGAGTGACAGATGAATTTATGGATGCATTTTCATTGACTTCCTTAGATGAATTGCCTGAATTAAAAGAAATGAAGGAAGATTTTGATCAGGAAGATATTTTTAATACGAAATATACAGAAGAATAATATTGTAGGGTAGGAAGATATCATGGCATATATTTATGCAATTTCAGATATTCATGGAAGATATGATTTATTAAAGAATGTTGTTGATGAATGGGTCCGTTTTGAAAATGGTGATCAATTGATTTTAGTTGGTGATTATATTGATGGTGATTGTCATGGAAATTCATGTTTGACACTGCAATATATTTATCAGCTTCAACTTGCATATCCTCAACAGGTGATTGTTTTACAAGGAAACCATGAAGAATGGTTATTATCTTTTTTAGAAGATCGTGAAACTTATCTGGATACGCAAATAGATATGTCTTTTTCAACGTTAGAAAGTTTTACAGGTGAAGATGAAATGACATCCATCTATCAACGAGCATCTGCTTATCATCAAGATCGTTTCTCTATAATAGAAGATATGTATCATCAATGCCGTGAACTGATATGTCAAAAACATGCTTCTGTTATGAACTGGTTAAAACATTTACCTTATTATTATGAAAATGATCATCAGATCTTTGTGCATGCTGGTATTGAAGTCATTGATTATCAACCAGAACTATGGAAACAGGTATCAACAGTCAATACCTATTTGATGAAATATCCTGCCTCGCAAGGACAGTTTTATAAAAAAGTCATTGCTGGACATATTGGTACACATCAAGTAACTCATCAATCTGATTTTCATCAGATCTGTTGTTTAGGTGATTTTATATATTTAGATTCTTCTGTGATCACAACACAATTTTTAAATGTTTTACAATATGATTGTCAAACATGTCGTTATCAGGGATTGATCAAAAAAAATCAACAATGGCAAACATATGATATAGCTCATTTTAACAAGTGATAGGATATTCTATCACTTTTTATTGACTTGAAAGTTACTCTATGCTAACATTTGGATACTTCGGTTAGATAAGACTAACAAAAAAGGAGAGTATTCATGTTTGACAAGAGATTATTAAAAGAAATGCCAAATGCAAAATCATATATATGGAAACAGGTATTTTGTCAATGGATAGCTTTATTGATGAATATTGTGTTGACGTTATTGATATGTGTTTTGTTTATACAGTTGTTTGATCAACAACTTTCCATAGAAAAAGTTGTTTTGATTTTACTTGTTATGATTGTATCTTTGATGATACGAGCTTATGTTTTAAAAAAGGCAACTTATTATTCTTTTAAAGGAGCAAGTCTTGTGAAAAAGACTTTAAGACAGCGTCTTTTTGAAAAAGTTTTAAGTTTAGGAAGTCATTATCAAGATCATGTCAGAACAAGTGAATTGGTTCAATTATCAGTGGAAGGTATTAATCAGTTAGAAACTTATTTTTCATTATATTTACCACAATTATTTTATAGTGTTTTAGCACCAGTCACATTATTTGTTTTGACAGCTTTCTTAGACTGGAAAAGTGCTTTGGTTTTATTTGTCTGTGTTCCATTGATTCCTGTTTCGATTATTTTCGTACAGAAGTTTGCCAAAAAACTGCTTTCTAAATATTGGAACAGCTATACAACACTAGGAGATAGTTTTTTAGAAAATCTTCAAGCACTCACAACATTAAAAATTTATCAAAGTGATGCTTATAAACAACAACAGATGAATCAGGAAGCAGAGAATTTTAGACGTATTACAATGCGTGTCTTGATTATGCAATTAAATAGTATCAGTATTATGGATATTGTTGCCTATGGTGGGGCAGGATTGGGATGCTTTTTTGCGATTACACATTTTCAAAATCAGACTTTATCATTGTTTGGCGCATTGTTTATTGTTTTGATGTCTTTTGAGTTCTTTATTCCATTAAGACAGTTAGGCTCTTTCTTCCATATTGCGATGAATGGTATTGCTGCGAGTGATAAAATTTTTAAAATCTTAGATTTGCCTGTATCATCAGATGGTCAATATGATTTAGATGCTTCCTTTGATATCAGACTTGAACATGTTTCTTTTCAATATGATGACAAAAGACCTATTTTAAAGGATGTATCTTTACATATTCAGCCACATCAATTTATTGGTATTGTTGGAGAAAGTGGTTCAGGAAAAAGTACAATAGCCAAGTTAATGATGGGCTATCACCGTTGTTTAGAAGGACATCTTTATATGGGTGAGCATCAACGTAGTGATATTCGTGATAAGAGTTTTATGGAACATGTGATGTATGTGACACATGATCCTATGATATTGAAAGGAACGGTTAGAGAAAATCTAAATATGTTTTCACAATATCGTGATGAACAGTTATGGGATGTATTAAAGCAAGTGCGTTTAGATGGCTTTTTCCATGAACAAATGGGATTGGATACGCCATTATTAGAAAATGGAAGTAATTTATCTGGCGGACAAAAACAACGATTGAATCTTGCCAGAGCATTACTTAAAGACGTAGATGTTTATATTTTTGATGAAGCCACAAGTAATATTGATGTAGAGAGTGAAAACCATATTTTAAATGTCATTGAGACCTTAACACAAACAAAAACGGTTATTTTCATTACCCATCGTTTACAAAGTGTGATTCATTGTGATGAGATTTATGTGATGCAACAAGGGACTTTGGTAGAACAGGGAACACATCAAAAACTTATGCATCAAGAAGGCATTTATCATCATATGTATCAAAGTCAACAGGAATTGGAGGTGTATAGCCATGAATAATGTACAATTGATATGGAAAATGTTAAAACTTGTCAAACCATTAACACTTCCAATGTTAGGAGCTGTTTTGTTAGGTGTTTTAGGTTTTCTTTGTGCGATTGGCATTCCCGTTATAGCGGTGATGGCTATTTTACAGACAACAGGGATGTATGCACACTTTCCTCTTTCATGGGTTTTAGGTATTTTGCTATGTTTGGCAATACTAAGAGGTGTCCTTCATTATGGTGAACAGGCATTAAATCACTATATTGCGTTTAAACTTCTAGCGATTATACGTGATCATGTATACACGGCATTAAGACGTCTGGCACCAGCCAAATTGGATGGTAAAGACAAAGGCAACTTAATTTCTATTATTACCAATGATATTGAGTTACTTGAAGTTTTCTATGCTCATACGATTTCACCAGTTTTGATTGCTTTTTTCACATCCTTGATTTTATTGAAATTTTTTGCTCATATACATATATTCGCTATGATAATTGCTTTGATTGCTTATTTGATGATGGCTATTGTGATTCCCTTTTATGTCAATCACAAAGGGCAGGAGATAGGGCAAAAGAATCGTGATGAAATTGGCAATATGAGCAGTTTCCTATTAGAAAGCTATCGTGGTTTATCAACACTTTTACAATATCATGCTGGTAACAAACGTCTTGAACAGATGAATGAGCGTAGTGATTGTATTGAGGATATGCAAGGACAGATGAAAAATATTGAGGCTACGCAAATTGTATGTTCACAATTGCTGATATCTATCTCATCTTTCGTTATGTTTATCGTGATGTATATTTTCTATTTACAAAATCAAGTCAATGTTTATCATGTCATAACGGCAGTAGTACTGATGCTTTCAAGTTTTGGACCAGTGATGGCCTTGTCTAATCTGGCAAATAATTTACTTTCTACATTAAGCAGTGGTCGTCGTGTCATGGCCATTTTAGAAGAAAAGGAAGCTATCTGTGAAGTGACGGGACAGCCTCATATATCATTTGATGATATCCACGTTGATGATGTGACGTTTGCTTATCAACAAGATGATCCTATTTTACAGAATCTTCATCTTCATTTTGATAAAGGAAAAGTGACAGGTATTATTGGAAAGAGTGGTAGTGGAAAATCGACTTTATTAAAGTTGCTTATGCGTTTCTATGATCCTCTTCGTGGTGTGATCCAAATAGGTCAAACACCTTTAACAGACATCAATACATCCAATATGCGTCATATGTTTGCTTATGTCACACAGGAAACTGTGTTATTCCATGATTCGATTGAAAATAATATTAAAATCACAAAATTGGATGCTACAAGTGATGAGATTCAAGCCGCCTGTCAAAAAGCCAGTCTGCATGATTGGATTATGTCTTTACCTGAGGGTTATCAGACACCTGTTAGTGAACTGGGGTCATCATTATCAGGAGGAGAAAGACAAAGAATTTCACTAGCAAGAGCATTTCTGAGCCAGGCAGAATGTATTTTATTAGATGAACCAACAAGTAATTTAGATGTTTTAAATGAAGGGATTATTTTAAAAGCATTACAAAATGAAAAAGAGAGAACCATTATTCTTGTTTCTCATCGTGAATCGACAATGAAGATTGTCAATCAAACAATCAAAATGGATCAAGGTAGGGTCAGCTAATGAATATTGAAAAGAAACGACAAAGAGAAATGAAAGTTGTGGCTTTGATGATTCATTTATATTGTTTGCATCATGATGATATAGATGAAAAGACTTTAGTCAATTATGCTTTGAAGCGTATTGAAAAATGTCCCATGATGAAAGATAAAACATTTTGTAGTCAATGTCATATTCATTGTTATGAAAAGAATATGCAAAAGCAAATCAAAAAAGTCATGCGTTATAGTGGACCGAGAATGATTTTTTATCATCCTCTACTGGCTTTACGTCATGCTTTAAAAATTTAGGAGGAAACGTATGCGTTATATTTATTTAATGATAGGAATGATTAGCTTTGGTCTAGGATTTATTGGGATTGTATTGCCTATATTACCAACAACACCCTTTCTTTTACTGGCTGGCTTTTGTTTTGCAAGGAGCTCTAAGCGTGTGCATAACTGGTTTGTATCTACAAAGGCTTATCAAAGACATTTAGAACCATTTGTTCAAAAAAGAGCAATGACTTTAAAAACAAAAATCTGTATTTTAAGTCTTGCCAGTTTCATGCTTGCTTTTCCATTGTTTTTGACAGACTTATGGTGGTTAAGAGTCTTTATTATTGGATTATATATTTTTAAATATTATTATTTCCTTTTTAAAATCAAAACAATCAAGTTAGAACACATATAAAAAACACATCCGAAGATGTGTTTTTTATATGGTTTAATCATCAATAACTGTTACGTTAGTAGCTTGAGGTCCTCTATCTCCTTCAACGATATCAAATTCAACAGTTTGACCTTCCTGTAAAGTTTTAAATCCTTCAGCGTTAATAGAAGAGAAATGAACAAAGATATCTTTGTCTTGACCTTCCATTGTAATAAAACCATAACCCTTATCAGATTTAAACCATTTCACTTTACCTGTACTCATTATGAAGTACCTCCTTAAAAGATTTCGCAAAAAACCAGTACTTCATTTTTAAACGACTAATAAATCTTTGCTTTGAAGAATAACTAATACTTTTAAAAATACGTGCTATGTTCCTTTGCTTTTTCATTATAACATAGAGTCGTTTATGGCACAAGTTCTTGTTGACAATAGAACAAAATAGGGTATCATTTGATTAGATAGAAAGGTGGATAATCATGTTAGAAAAATATGCTGAACTTATTATTAAACAAGGTGTGAATTTACAAAAAGGACAGGACTTATTCATTGAAGCGTCTATTGACAGTTATCAGCTTGTCCATTTATTAACCAAAAAAGCTTATGAAGTGGGTGCAAAGGATGTGATTGTCAATTATCGTGATGAAGAAGTAACACGTTTAAGATATGAACATTGTGATCAAAAACATTTTGAAACAGTTCCACTTTATATTCAGGAAATGAGAAACCAATATGCGCTTCAACATGCAGCTTTGATTTCTATTGAATCATCTGATCCTGAATCATTGAAAGATATCGATCCATTAAAAATTCAAACTTGGAGTAAAGCGGTGCGTCAGGCTTGTCAGCCATTTTATGATGCATTAGATTTAGGG
The DNA here is from genome assembly GCF_964238065.1 of Clostridium sp. AUH-JLR23. NCBI lineage: Bacteria > Bacillati > Bacillota > Clostridia > Eubacteriales > Clostridiaceae > Clostridium > Clostridium sp. AUH-JLR23. The sequence goes on along the minus strand of NZ_CAXSKY010000012.1, from coordinate 50,846 downwards.
ATTAATCGCTGGTGTATTGTGGGCGCTCCAAGTATTGGATGGGCAAATAAAGTCTTTCCAGAAATGAGTGACGTAGAAGCGGTTGATGCTTTATGGAAAGCTATTTTCAAGGTGACACGCTGTGATCGAGAAGATCCTATTGAAGCGTGGAATGAACATCGTCGTTCATTTGAAAGACGTGTTCGTATTTTAAATGAGAAGAAAATCAAATCCTTACATTATTCTAATAGTCTTGGAACAGATTTAACTATAGGTATGAATCCTCAATATTTATTTGCTGGAGGAGGAAGTTATACAACTGATGGGATTTATTCTTTCCCTAATATACCAACTGAAGAAATCTTTACTTCACCTAATTTCCATCAAGTCAATGGCGTTGTTTATAGCTCTATGCCTTTACATTATCAGGGACATATTGTTGATGAATTTAATATCACTTTTGAAAATGGACGTATTGTGGATTATCATGCTAAAGTGGGGCAGGATGTCTTAAAAAGCATTATTGAAACGGATGAAGGCAGTCATTATTTAGGTGAAGTGGCTTTCGTGCCTTATGATTCACCTATTCGTCAGTTAAATCTGATTTTCTATAATACATTATTTGATGAAAATGCATCTTGTCATTTGGCTATTGGTAAAGGTTTTGGTGAATGTATCAAAGATGGTCTTCAAATGAGTAAAGAGGAACTTTATCAACAGGGTATTAATGATTCTTTGACACATGTTGATTTTATGATTGGGACAAAAGATTTGTCTATTGAAGCCACTTTAGAAGATGGATCAACATTTATGATTTTTAAAGATGGAAACTTTGCATTTTAAAATTGACAAACGATAAGATTTTCATTAATATGATTTCTTAGAGACGTTAAGGAGGAAAATCATGTCAGAATTCAAAGAAGAAGTGCAAAAACGCAGAACTTTTGCGATCATTTCGCATCCAGATGCTGGAAAGACAACATTAACTGAAAAGTTTCTTCTTTATGGAGGAGCTATTCAGGAAGCTGGTATGGTCAAAGGAAAAAAGCAATCTAAACATGCTGTCAGTGACTGGATGGAAATTGAAAAACAAAGAGGAATTTCAGTCACATCATCTGTATTACAATTTAATTATGATGGTTTTTGTATTAATATTTTGGATACACCAGGGCATCAGGACTTCTCAGAAGATACGTATCGTACATTAATGGCAGCAGATAGTGCTGTCATGGTTATTGATGGTTCAAAAGGGGTCGAAGATCAGACACGTAAGCTATTTAAAGTTTGTGCTATGCGTCATATTCCTATTTTTACTTTTATTAATAAAATGGATAGGGAAGCTAAAGATCCTTATGAATTAATGGAAGAAATTGAACGTGAATTGGGAGTCGAAACATGTGCTGTTAACTGGCCAATTGGTTGTGGTAAAGAATTTAAGGGCGTTTATGAACGTCAAAAAGAAGAAGTTATTCGCTTTATTCCAGTTCAGGGTGGTAAAAAAGAAGTAGATGTTGAAGTTTGTGATGCGCATGATGAACAGTTAAAACAACATCTTGGGGAAACTTTGTATCAACAATTACAAGATGATATTGAATTATTAGATGGGGCAGGGGCACAGTTTGATATTGAACGTGTCCACAAAGGTGAACTATCACCTGTCTGCTTTGGCTCAGCACTTACAAATTTTGGTGTTGAACCATTCTTGAAACATTTCTTGTCAATGTCAACATCACCATTGCCTCGTCAAAGCAATATAGGTGAAATAGATCCATTTTCTGAAGATTTTAGTGCTTTTGTCTTTAAGATTCAGGCCAATATGAATAAAGCACATCGTGACCGTATGGCCTTTATGCGTGTTTGTTCAGGAAAGTTTACAAAAGGTATGGAAGTCTTCCACTATCAGGGTAATAAAAAGATTAAGTTAAATCAGTCTAAACAACTGATGGCTGAAAATCGTGAAGAAATCGAAGAAGCTTATTCAGGAGATATTATTGGTGTTTTTGATCCAGGTATTTTTTCGATTGGTGATACATTATGCACGGCTAAAAATAAATTTGCCTATGAAGGTATTCCGACTTTTGCGCCAGAACATTTTTCAACAATCAGAAATAAAGATACAATGAAACGTAAACAGTTTGTTAAGGGTGTAGAACAGATTGCTCAAGAGGGAGCTATTCAGATTTTTACTGAGCTTGGTGGCGGTATGGAAGAAATTATCGTTGGAGTTGTTGGAGTCTTACAGTTTGAGGTTTTAACATATCGTTTAAAAAATGAATACAATGTTGACATTGTCAGTACCCCTCTTCCATATCAATATATTCGTTGGATTAAAAATGATCAGGTTGATTTTAAGAAATTGAATCTTTCATCAGATACAAAGAAAGTTCAAGATTTAAAAGGACAATATTTATTACTGTTCTCTAATGAATGGGGTGTTCGTTGGGCAACAGATAAAAATCCTGATCTTGTTTTAGCAGAATTTTCACAAAACTAAATGATACTCACATGGGTATCATTTTTCTTTTTTAGCCATATGAAAAGTGATAGAATATCTTTAAGGAGGTGTCACCTGTGGCTAATGAAGGAAAACGCTGTTATTGTCGCTGTGTTCAGGACATGCGTATGCAAATTGGTAAAGAAGAACTGATTATTTTTAAAAAAGGTCAAGTTTATTTATGTATGATTCGTACAGGTGACATGGAAGTTTCTTTTTATAAAATTTATGGAGAAGAGTTTTCTTTAAGTTGCAGTGAAGCTGAATTTAAAGAGTATTTTCAATTAGTAAAACATGCTCAATCTTATGAGAAATCATGATGTTTCTTTGTTTTTTATAAAAAATATGTTATGATGTCGTAGAAAGGGTGATTGTATTGACAAAAAAGACTTTTGAAATCTCTCATATTCAATCGGTTGAAGAATTGAATCATTTAAGTTTGAAATTAAATGAAAAAGAACAAGTTTCGCATATTAAGGTTAATAAAGATAGTATTGTTTTTCATTGTCTTGATATTGATGCTTTATTAAGTCTTATTCAAAGTATAAATAAAGATTTGGTTGTCAAAGAGGTCATTGATGGTAAAAAACGTGAATATGATTTTGCGAAAAAGAAAGATCGTCAATATTATTTCATGTTTAAAAATATGATTACAGAAGATGATATTTATGTTCTTGTTGAAAGAATAGAAAAAGATCATAGATATCAAAATGTACGTTATGATGCACAAAACAAGCTGTTATTACTGACATCTAATCAACGTGATGTTTTAAGTTTATTAAGAAAAGAATTGTTTAAAATCAATCCTTCTGTGGAAATCATTGAACATCATCGTCCTATTCGTTCACAGGATGTCTTTAATGAAAAATATTTGCATACATATATTCGTGTGGGAATATTATTGGTTGTGATTGCATTGGCTTTGGTAACATCTAAAGATCATACATGGATGACACCTGTTTTATGGTTGGTGACAGTCATTTTATTAGGGACACCTTTATTAAAAAAAGCTTGGGGAGATATTTTATCTAAGAAGTTTTTGAGTGAATCTCTTATCATATTTATAGCGATGGTTTTTGGAATTGTTTCAGGAGCTTACATTGAAACATGTTTTGCTTTGATTCTTTATGAACTGTCGACACCATTTTTAAATAAAGTTCTAGAACGTTCTTTACTTAAAATTGATAACGCTGTGGAAATGCCTGAAACAGGAATCAAATGGAAAGATGATACAGAAGAAAAAGTTTCTTTATATGATGTAGAAATTGGTGATATTCTGGTGGTTAAACCAGGAGAAACTGTTTCTATTCCAGGGACTATTCATAAAGGTGTTTCAGCAATGAGCACTTATTCTAATACCAGTACATATGAACCTGTTGTTGTGAAAGAAGGAAGTCATGTGCGTAGTGGTGATGTCAATGTTGGTGATATGCCTATTTATGTGCAGGTTGATGAAACTTATGAAAGTTCTAACTACATGAATTTAATGAATATTGCCAGTGTAGCACCAGTCTATGAATCAAAAGTAGAAAAATATACAAAACGTTTAGCACAATTTTATACACCTGTTATGACTATTCTAGGACTTCTTTTAGGTATTGTTTTACCACTTGTTAATTTTGAAGATTATGGAGCATATATTCATGTTGGAGCCATCTTCCTTGTTATATCTGGCGCTTTATCAAGTGATCAGGCAACATCTTTAGGGATGTTGGCAGGATTTGCGAAAGCATTTCAAAATGGAATTATTGTTGAATCATCAATGGGGCTAGATTCAGTGAATGCAGCTCAGACTATTGTTTATGACCGTTTTGATGGGGTAGAGGTCACAAATGAGGAATTAAATCTGTTTAAAAAGCTATCTCATATGGGAAGAACATTAGTTATTTATAATGATGGTCCAGTGGCATTAGAAGATGATCAATATATGATTTATAACAATCTGACAAATGAAGAAAAAATGGAAAAAATGGATTCTTTAACAGGACCAGTTGTATATATTGGTGATACTTTTAAGGATATTGAACTTTTACAGAAGAGTTATGTCGGTATTTCTCGTGGTGGACTTGCTGATCCAAAAGTTGTAGAAAATAGTGATATTGTATTGATTGATGCAGATTTAAATAGAGTTTATGAAACTTTTGTTATTGCACGTCATATGCGTACAATTGCAGTTATGAATAATATTTTAACTGTTGTTGTTAAGATAGCAATGTTAATTGTCGCATTAAGCTGGACAGCTATTCCTTTATGGATTATTGTCTTGATTGAGATTTTATTAAAAGCTTTTGTAATGAGAAATTCAACATGTATTTTATAGAGTAGAATAGTCTACTCTTTTTTTGGAGGTGGAGAAATGAAGATTGTGATTGCGCCTGATTCTTTTAAGGAAAGTATGAGTGCTTTAGAAGCCAGTATGCAAATCAAACTGGCTATTCAAGATTATGATGATGCGATTGTCACACAATGTCTACCACTGGCAGATGGTGGAGAAGGAACGCTAGAAACATTGATTCATTCTATGAATGGACGTATTTACGAATATGAAGTGACAGGTGTTTGTTTTGAAAAGCGAAAAGCGCCATTAGGAATTGTTGGAGATTTGGCTATTATAGAATGTGCTCAGGTTTGCGGATTAGAACTTTTAGATGAAAAAGATAAAAACCCATATTTGACCACAACATATGGATTAGGAGAATTGATTTTAAAGGCTCTAGAGTTTCCTGTATCACGTATCATGATTTGTTTAGGAGGCAGTGCAACAAATGATGGAGGCATTGGTATGTTAGCGGCTTTAGGGGTATCTTTTTTCAATGACCAGCATCTCACGGTCCCATTGACAATGGCTGGACTTGAAGAGATTGTTTCTATGGATTGGAGTCATTTCCAAAAACGACTCAAAGATATTGAAATCATAGGTGTTTGTGATGTTTCCAATCCTTTATGTGGACAACAGGGTGCAACATATGTTTATGGTCCACAAAAAGGATTAGCTCCTCATGATTGTCAAAAAATTGATCAGGCCATGAAACATTATAGTCATCTTATTGAAAAGCAGTTAGGTGTGTCATTTCATAACGAACCAGGAGCAGGAGCAGCAGGAGGACTCGGTTATGCATTGTTGTTGTGTCAGGGACATTTAAAACGTGGTTTTGATATTGTTAGTGAAATGGTCGGTTTAGAATTGGCTATTGCCTCATGTGATTGTGTGATTGTAGGTGAAGGCAAGATGGATTATCAGACACAATATGGAAAAACACCTTATGGTGTTTTACAGCTGGCTCAAAAATATCATAAAAATGTTTATGCTTTTTGTGGTCGTGTGGAAGACTTGGATGTATTAAAGACGTTAGGTTTTCAAAATGTCTGGAGCATAACACCATCATCCATGCCATTATCACAAGCTCTTCAAAAAGGCAAAGAGAATTTAAAGATCTGTGTTTATGATCATATGGAGGAAATGATTCATGGAATATAAAGTCGAAACGTCAACGACATTACTACCATTTTTATTAGAACAAACATCTAAGAAACGTTCTGAACTAAAAAATCTTCTCAAATTTCAATGTATTTATGTAGATGGACATATTCAGACGCATTATGCATATCCTTTAAAGAAGGGGCAAATTGTTTCTATCGAAAAAAAGAAAGATGCTTTGCCTTTTCCTATTCTTTATGAAGATAAAGAATTGATTGTTATTGATAAACCATGTGGTTTATTAAGTGAAGCGACAACCAAAGAAAGTCAAAAGACAGCCTATGCTATTGTGAAAAAGTATTTAACATCAAAAAATGAAAATATCTTTTTGGTTCATCGCTTAGATCAATATACTTCTGGGATTTTGATGTTTGTCAAATCAAAAAAGCTATATGATATTTTAACTCATCATTGGAATCAATATGTTAAAACAAGAGGTTATATTGCGATTGTGGAAGGAAAAATGTCAAAACCATCAGGAACTATAGATAATTATCTGGCAGAATCGAAAACTCAAAATGTTTATATAACAAGCAAACAAAATGGAAAAAGAGCCATTACACATTATCGTGTGATTCGCTCTTGTCCAAAATGGAGTATGCTGGAAGTTTATTTGGATACAGGACGTAAAAATCAGATTCGTGTCCATCTTTCTTCATTACATCATCCTATTGTGGGTGATGACAAATATCATTCTACTTCAAATCCTTTAAAAAGACTGGGATTGCATGCGCATGAATTTATGTTTATTCATCCTTTGACTAAAAAGGAGATGCGTTTTGTATCACCAACACCACAAAGTTTTGAAAAACTATTCAAAAAACGATAAACTCAACAATATTATTAAGAAAAAGATTGACATATCATCAAAAATCTATTATGATATGACAGTAAATGAAAAGTAGTGGAAAGAAGAAGTGCCTACTTCTCGCCTGAGTGTTTATGATGCTAGGCTTATGTCACTAAGATGAATATCTTAATGTCAATGTGTGGGTGCTTTATGTGCTCACTTTTTGTTTAAACTACACAATTTATAGGAGGTGGCTATTATTAGCAAGTATAACAATCAATCAAATGACGATTTAGTGAATGAAAAGATTCGTTTCAAAGAAGTTTTAGTGATTGATCAAAATGGGGACCAGTTAGGTGTCATGTCACGTAATCAGGCTATTAACACAGCATATGATGAAGATTTAGACTTAGTGTGTGTTGCACCAAAAGCCAAAACACCTGTATGTCGTATTATGGATTATGGAAAATATCGTTTTGAACAACAAAAGAAACAAAAAGAAATGAAGAAGAATTCTAAAACTGTTTCTTTAAAAGAAACGCAATTATCACCAACGATTGATGTTCATGACAAAAATGTCAAATTAAAAAGAACATTGAAATGGCTAGAAGCTGGTGATAAAGTTAAAATTGCGGTTCGCTTTAGAGGTAGACAGCTCGCTCATATTGATATTGGTCAAAAAATACTAGATGATTTCGTCGCTGAATGTGCAGATTATTGTGTGATTGAAAAACCTGCCAAATTAGAGGGACGAACATTAACTGCTATATTAGCACCAAAGAAAAAATAACAGGAGGATATTATTATGCCAAAAATGAAATCTCATAGTGGACTTAAAAAACGTTTAAAAAGAACTGGTTCAGGAAAATATAAACGTGGACATGCGTATGTTTCACATTTATCTCATAACAAGACTCATAAACAAAAGAAACATTTAGCAAAAGCAACTTTAGTACACCCTTCAGATATGAAACGTATTAAATCTAGATTACAAGGGTAATGAATAGGAGGATAAAAAATGGCAAGAGTTAAAGGTGGATATACAACTAGACGTAGAAGAAAGAAAGTCTTAAAATTAGCCAAAGGATATTTTGGTTCTAAACATGCGTTATATAAAACAGCTCATGAACAAGTCATGAACTCTTTAGAATATGCATATAGAGATAGAAGAAATTTAAAACGTGAAATGAGAAAATTATGGATTGCACGTATTAATGCAGCTGCAAGAATGAATGATATTTCTTATTCAAAATTAATGCATGGTTTAAAATTAGCTAATGTAGAAATTAACAGAAAAATGTTATCTGAAATCGCAATTGCAGATCCTCAAGGATTTACTGCTATTGTAGATACAGCAAAAAAAGCTTTAGCAAAATAAAGAGGGATTTTCCCTCTTTTTGTTTTTTTGGAGAAAAAATGGGAATAATTTTTAGGACTCTTGTGATGATATAAAAATAAGGTATAATAGAAAACAGGAGGTTGAAAAAATGGCTGATTTAGAAATGTTGAAACAGTTCAGTTTAGCCAATGGTATTTCTGGCTATGAAAAACATATAACAAGATTAATGAAAACATATTTAGAAGAATATGCAGATGAAATACAATATGATGGGTTAGGAAGTTTAATAGCGATTCAAAATGGAGAGAGCCCATTTAAGGTTTTATTAACAGCTCATGTTGATGAAATAGGATTTTTAGTTAAAAATATAGATGAACATGGATTTATACAGGTTCAGCCCGTAGGTGGCTGGAATCCACGTCATTTACCATCATCTTTAATGAATATTGAAACACGTGGTGGTCAAAACATAAAAGGTGTCATGGCTCTTAAACAACAGACACCTAAAGAAAAGGTGCTTACTGTAGATGACTTATATTTGGATGTAGGGGCTTTTTCTAAACAGGATGTTTTAGATATGGGAATTGGTAAAGGTGATCCTGTAACGCCTGTATCTGATTTTATTATGATGCAAAATGAAAAATGTGTACTTTCCAAAGCATGGGATGATCGCATTGGAGTTGCAGTCATGGTAGAAGTTATGAAACGTTTGCATCATGAAAAGATTTATCCCACTCTTTATGTAGCAGGAACAGTACAGGAGGAAGTGGGATTACGTGGTGCTAAAACAGTGGCACAAATGGTTCAACCGGATTTGGCTTTAGCCATTGATGTGACTTTTTCGTATGATCTTCCTGGCGGGGAACAGGGCGATGTTAGATTGGGAAATGGTGTTGCATTATGTGTGATGGATGGCAGTGTGATTGGTCATACTGGTTTATTAAAACAATTAGAAAATATTTGTCGAAATCACCATATTGCTTATCAGCTTGATATGGATTTGGCAGGTGGAACAGATTCAGGAGAGTTAAGTAAAGTGGGACAGGGTGTCATGAATTTAACTATTTCTATCCCGACACGTTATATGCACTCTCATTATACGATGATTCATCTTGATGATTTTGAAGCGACTGTTGATATGCTGGTTGCTTTCTTAAAGGAATTTGACGAAGACATGTATATGTCTATAGTAGAGGATAAACGCTAATGGGTGCTCTTGTATTAGAAGGAGGAACTTTTCGTCCTATTTTTTCTAGTGGAGTAATGGATGCATTGAATGATTATGGTGTTGATTTTCCTTATGTTATTGGAGTATCAGCAGGTATTACAGACGGTTTTTCTTATGTATCTAAGCAGCCAAAACGTAATTATGATATTTTAATGAATCATCGTCATGATAAAAGATATGTGGGACTTCGTAATTATTGGCATGATCGTAGTTTATTTGGATTAAAGTATGCTTATGAAACGATTCCTAACGAAATCTATCCTTTTGATTGGGATACATTTTTAAATAACCCAGCTCAAGTGAAAGTTGGTGTGACCAATGTGGAAACAGGTCAATGTGAATATTTGGATGGGAAACAATTAGATAAAAAATGTACAATGTTGAAAGCAACTTGTGCCATTCCTTTTGCTTTTCCAGTTATTTCTTTAAATGGTAAGAAATATTATGATGGAGGAATCTGTGATCCTATTCCAGTTAAAAAAGCTATGGAGGATGGACATCAGAAACTATTGATTGTCCTAACGCGACCTAAAGGATATCAAAAAACACTATCAAAGGCTAATGTTGTTGCGAGTCGTTTATTAAAGAAAAAATATCCTCAACTTGTACAACCCTTATTAACAAGACATCTTTTATATAATGAAACATTGGCTTATTGTGAACAGTTAGAACAACAGGGACAGGCGATTATTTTAAGACCAAGTGAAGAACTTCAAATTGATTCTTTTGAAAAAGATTTACAGAAGATTGATCGTATTTATCAATATGGCTATCAATTAGCTTTAGAACATATGGAAGAAATCAAGAAACTCCTTGAATAGACATTATTTTGACATTTTCACACATTTTTAAAATAATGTTAAGGTATTTATATATTATATTAAAAATATAAAAAGAAATCATCTGATGATGGAAAGGAAAGATATATGATGAAACATATGAATAAAAATAAGCTATTTAAAATCTTTGTTGTGTTATTATTGATTGTATCACTAGGATGTAATGGATTTTTGATGTATAAAGTCTTAGGGAATCAGGGAAGTGGTCATTCTGCTTCTTCATCTAATGCGACTGTTCAAACAGTTAATTATGATGTGCAATCTGATTTAACAGATGTTATTGAAAGTGCCAAGGAATCCGCTGTTGGTATTGCAGTTTATCAAAATAACCAACTTGCTGGTAGTGGTAGTGGTGTCATTTACAAAGTAGATGGAAAAACAGTTTATGTCATTACAAATCACCATGTTATTGAAAATGCTCAATCTATTGAAGTCATCTATTCTAATGGTGAATCAGTGAGAGCTGAATGTTTAGGTAGTGATGAGTATGGTGATATTGCTGTTTTGAAAATGACAGTTAATTTTGATGTATCAGCCTATAAGGTTGGAGATTCTGATTTATTAGAAGCAGGAGAACCTGTTCTTGCTGTGGGAAGTCCATTAGGTATTGAATATGCGGGAACAGTCACTCAGGGGATTGTATCTGCTCCATCAAGAACAGTATCTGTTGATTTGAATGATGATGGTAGAGAAGACTGGGATATGAATGTTATTCAGACTGATGCAGCGATTAATCCAGGAAATAGTGGTGGAGCATTAGTCAATGCTGCTGGAGAATTGGTTGGTATTACATCTATGAAATTAGCTTCAGAAGAAGTTGAGGGTATGGGCTTTGCTATTCCAATTAATGATGCTGTTAAATTAGTTGAAGAAATTATTGAAACAGGTAAAGTGAATCGTCCAACTATTGGGATTTCAGCTGTATCGTTAGATAGTTATTCTTCATATGAACTTTATATGTATCGTATTCAAACGAATTTAAATAAAGGAATCTATGTTGCTGATGTACAAAGTCAATCACCAGCGAGTCAAGCAGGTATTCAAGTAGGAGATGTCATTACACAAATTGAAGGTAAAGATATTGAATCATATAAGAATTTCTTGACAGAACTTTATTCTAAAAATCCTGGTGATACGATAAAATTAACAATTAATCGTAATGGTTCGACATCTTCAGTCAATGTCACTTTAGGTTCTTCATAAGGAAAGCGAAAAGGTCTTTCCTTTTTTTTATAAAGAATATATAATGGGTGTTGGTGATGATATGAATAATGAAGTCAAAAAACAACTTACTTTATCATTAATTTTACTCGCTCTTTTAATCGCAACATTGTTTTTCTGGTATCCTAATTTTATGTTTCATACATATGTAGAAAGATTAGATTATCAGTATTGTTTGCGTGGTGAAAATGATGAATTTGTTGTTGATGGATATCAATTTTATCAGGATGGTCAAACACAGGGATATGGTCATGCACGCATTACGCCTTTAAAATCGCAAGTTTTTAAAAAGAATGATGAAGTGACATTGACTTTAATTTTATCCCAGGAACATCAGTTATCTCAGAAAATTAAGATTCAAAATGATGATCAGGTCGTGACATTAGATGAACAAGAAAGTGAAGATGCCTTTTTAGAAGAAGATATTCAAAATGCAAAACTGCAAATATCAGTCAATCGTCAAAACAAAACAACTTATGATCAGACAATAGAATTAAAAAATCAAGATATGTTGACATATACTTCAGCAAATAAAGATTATACATTAACCAATGTATATGTGACTGAAAATTGGTTAAAAACAGGAGTTTTTTCAAGTAAAGATCAGGATCTTGCTAAAGAATATCCTTATATGATTATTAATTATATGTATTCTCATGAACAGAATCATGAAGTGAATATTAATGATTATGAAAGATTTGTTTATTTAAAAGGAAAAACAGAAGATTTTTTAAATGATCAGATGGAAGAAATTGGATATTATGATGGTCAAGGATCATTATTTGATATGCAGTTATGTTGTGTAATAACATTAATGAAAAGTGAAGATGATTTGCATCCTTATACTTTTACATTACCTTTAAGTCCTATTCAAAAAGGAGAATAACTATGACACCAGGAAAAAAAGATAAAATGACATTATATATGTTGAGAAATGCTTTATCTACTTTGGTTATTGCTTTTATATCTTTTATGATATCATTGATATCATATTATGAATGTTCATTTCTTGAAGCTATTCAACGATTATTTTTAGTTAATATTTATACAACATTATATTTTTTATTGTTATGGTTATTGGATTATATGATTTTTGAAATATCAAAAATCATATTTGATACTTATGAAAATATTCTGACATATAAATTTATTCTTGTTTTATGCTTGATTGCGATTATTTTGTTCTTTGTTCCAATGTTGGATTTATTTCAATGGAATTTTATTTTCTTATGTCTGTTTATTGCATTAAGACAAGTGAAACAATTATATATTCATAAAAAAAGACCATCAAATGGTCTATAAAAGAGCACTCAGGCTTTGTAAAAAATGTTGTTTAGAAGTCTGATCCAAAGAATTATAGTATTCTTCAAAAAGAACACCTAAACCAACAAGAATTGTTTCTTCTTGAGAAGCAATACCTTCATCAATTGTTTCTTGGAGTTGTGCTGGAGAAAATCCTTTGAGATTCATTAAAAGTGCTTCACGCATTTTATCAGTCCTTTCTTATATAATATGGGATAAATATTTTGATTTATACAGGGAGTTTTATGAAAGAGTATCAAATCTTATTAAATGGTGAAACTATAACATATCAGTTAACATATAAGTATATGAAAAATATACGTATGCGTGTTAAAGATGGAATGTTATTTGTCAGTGCACCTTATGGAACACCATTAGAATATATTGAAAAAACAATACAGACTTATCAAAAACGCTTACTGAAACAAATCAATGCTTATCAGCCTTATGCTCAATATTGTGATCATGGGTATGTCTTGATTTTTAATCAGCGATATCGTATTGTTTTACGTGATATAGGAATAAAAAAATGTCAATTTCATCATCAGGATATTTATGTTTATCATCGTGATATACAAACATGTATTGAAAAAATGTGTCGTCAAATATTACATGATTACATTGAAGAGAAAATCATTGCTTATTTAGCTTATGATTTTGATTTAGATATGCCTTTGATTGAGATTAAAAAATATAAGAGTCGATGGGGAAGCTGTTATTATCGTGATCATCGTGTTTCTTTTCATTTAGGACTTATTCATTTGGAAAAAGAACTTATTGATTATGTCATTCTTCATGAACTCGTACACTTTTTACAGCCTAATCACTCTGCTTTGTTTTATCAGGAAATAGCTCAAAGAATGCCTTGTTATAAGGAAATTCAAAAACGTTTAAAGGAGAAGCATACATGATTACATCTATACAAAATGAAACAATAAAAAAAATCATGAAATTGAAACAAAAGAAATACCGTGATTTAGAAGATCAATTTTTAATTGAAGGGTATCATTTGGTTGAAGAAGCTAAAAAAGCCAATTGTATTGAAACAATTATTACAACGCTTCATGAAACATTTGAAGAACCAACGATTTATGTATCTTCCAATGTCATGGAAAAGCTCGCTTTTACAAAGACACCACAACCTATTATGGCCATCTGTCATAAACCACATCATCGTCTTTTCAATACCAATAATCAGCGTTATCTGTTATTGGATAATATTCAAGATCCTGGTAATTTAGGAACAATTATCAGAACAGCATTAGCACTGGGCTATGATCAAATTATCATGTCCTATAATAGTGTGGATTTATATAATGATAAAGTCATTCGTGCAACACAGGGAGCACTTTTTCAAATGTCCATCTGTCAAATGGATTTGATAGAAGCTATCACATCACTCCAACAAAATGATGTCAGAGTTTATGGAACATCATTACATCAGGCACAACCTATTCATCACTATCAGCCACAAGACAAAATGGCTTTTGTGTTAGGTAATGAAGGACAAGGTGTTTCTCAAGCTGTTTTAGATGCATGTGATGCTCATTTATATATTCCTATTCAAGCGATTGAATCTTTAAATGTTGCGATTGCAGGAGCTATTGTTATGTATCATTTTCCTAAAATTTAAGAAAAGATTTGCAAAATAATAAACATATGATATAATATTCTGTGTTTAGAATCGATGAAAAGGAGTAGTAGTTGTTGATACTTTTTAGAGAGTCTATGGGTGGTGGAAATAGACAGGTTAGGCAATGAACTCGCCTTGGAGATACAAAGACGAAAAGAGTAGTCTTTGTCGTTAACTGCGTTAAAGTTTTGAGAGCATATATGGATTCCATATATGAACTAAGGTGGTATCGCGATCAAGTCGTCCTTAGAAGGACGGCTTTTTATATTATAAGGAGGGATAAATGATGCCATTTGATCATCAGGCCATTGAAAAGAAGTGGCAAAAATATTGGGATGAACATCAGACTTTCTATACTGATGTTTGGGATTTTTCAAAACCTAAATACTATGCTTTAGATATGTTTCCATATCCATCAGGACAAGGATTACATGTTGGACATCCTGAAGGATATACAGCAACAGATATTATGTCACGTATGAAAAGAATGCAGGGATATAATGTTTTACATCCAATGGGATTTGATGCTTTTGGATTACCAGCTGAACAATATGCGATTAAAACAGGAAATCACCCTGAAGGATTTACACGTCATAATATTGAAACTTTTACACATCAGTTAAAGATGTTAGGTTTTTCATTTGATTGGGATAAATGTATTTCTACTTGTGATCCTGATTATTATCATTGGACACAATGGATTTTTAAACAGCTTTATGAAGATGGTTTAGCTAAAAATGTGGATATTCCAGTGAACTGGTGTGAAGAATTAGGAACTGTTTTAGCTAATGATGAAATCATTGATGGAAAAAGTGAACGTGGGGGATACCCAGTTATTAGAAAGAATATGAAACAGTGGGTTATTGATATTCCTGCTTATGCTGAAAAATTATTGGCTGGTTTAGAGGATGTTGATTGGCCTGAATCTACTAAAGAAATTCAAAGAAACTGGATTGGAAAGTCTATTGGCGCTCATGTGCATTTCCAAGTTGATGGACATGATGAACAGTTTACTGTGTTTACAACACGTTGTGATACGCTTTTTGGTGCAACTTATTGTGTGTTAGCTCCTGAACATGAATTGGTAGCTAAGATTACAACACCACAACAAAAAGAAGCGATTGAAGCCTATGTGAAAGTCTGTGCTACAAAATCTGAATTAGAACGTACTGAATTAAATAAAGATAAAACAGGTGTCTTTACTGGTGCTTATGCGATTAACCCAGTGAATCAAAAGAAAATACCTATTTGGATTTCAGATTATGTTTTAGCAGGATATGGAACTGGTGCTATTATGGCGGTCCCTGCTCATGATGATCGTGACTGGGAATTTGCGAATAAATTTGATCTTGAAATTATTCCAGTGCTTGAAGGTGGAGATGTTACAAAAGAAGCATGGACACAGGATGGAAATCATATTAATTCTGATTTCTTAAATGGTATGAACAAAGAAGATGCCATTGAAACAATGATTCAATGGTTAACTGATCATCATTGTGGTGAAAAGAAAGTGAATTATCGTTTAAGAGAATGGATCTTTGCACGTCAAAGATATTGGGGAGAACCAATTCCAGTGATTAATTTTGATGATGGCACTTCCGTTGCATTATCAGATGATGAATTACCATTGATTTTACCACCATTAGAAGATTACTCACCTTCTAAAAGTGGGGCATCACCATTGGATAAAGCTACAGACTGGGTGAATGTCACTGTGAATGGAAAAGCTGGAAAACGTGAAACAAGTACAATGCCAGGAAGTGCGGGAAGCAGCTGGTATTATATGCGATATATTGATCCACATAATGATCATGCGATTGCTGATAGAAAGTTATTGGATCACTGGTTACCAGTTGATTTGTATGTTGGTGGACCAGAACATGCTGTTGGACACTTATTATATTCTCGTATGTGGAATCGTTATTTATATGATAAAGGATATTTGTCACATCCTGAGCCATTCCAGAAATTATATCATCAAGGTATGATTTTAGGAACAAATGGTGAAAAGATGAGTAAATCTAAAGGGAATGTCATTAACCCTGATGATATTGTTCAAACTTATGGGGCTGATACATTAAGAGTTTATGAAATGTTTATGGGACCTTTGGAAGCAAGTAAACCATGGAGTGAAACAGGTGTTGACGGTGCTAGAAAATGGTTGGATCGTGTGTATCGTTTGATTGTGGAATCTGATAAATTAAGTGATGAAAATGATCATTCATTAGACTTTGTTTATCATTCTACTGTTAAAAAAGTCACTCATGATTATGAAACATTAGGATTTAATACTGCTATTTCACAAATGATGATTTTTGTCAATGAAGCTTATAAAGCCAAAACTGTCTATCGTCCATATGCTGAAAACTTAGTGAAAATGTTAAGCTGTATCGCTCCACATGTTTGTGAAGAAATGTGGCAGTTACTTGGACATGATGAAACATTAGCTTATGAACCATGGCCAACATATGATGAAGCGATGTTGGAACAGTCAACAATTGAAATGGCTGTACAGGTTAATGGAAAACTTCGTGCTAAAATCACTGTGAATAAAGATGAAGATGATGAAGTCGTGAAACAGGAAGCTTTAGCTCAAGATAATGTAAAAACACATACTGAAGGAAAGAATATTGTGAAAATTATTGTCGTGAAAAATAAGATTGTCAATATTGTTGTGAAATAATTATATTTTTATAAGTTATTTAAGTAGAGATTTATTATTTGATTTCAAAATATAATCTCTACTCTTTTTGTATAAAATTGATACATTGTACAAACTACATATATAACTCTAGATAAAAGAATGAAGAACTTCATGTAAAAATGTTATAATCTCATATATGAATGAACTAATAGTAAACTATTCATACGACATTACTGGTTTTATTGAACCGTTTATTGAAAATGATATTACAAAAACTTATAGAGTCAGATTTGATTAAATAGAGGATTTTGTTTAAGACATATTTGATAATTCTATAATATTCTCATGTTTTTTTATAATTAATTATTCAATTTTTTCGTCAAAGATATGTTTTAACTAGTTAATTAAAATGTCTAGATTTTATAAGAAATTTAACTGAAATTAATTTGTTATTTTAATTTGGTTGTTATTTTTGATAAAATATATACATTAATAAAATCATCAAATATTTTTAATAGTTAGAAAACAAATCAAAGGAAGTGGCAATATGGATAACAGCGATTATCAACAATATAAAATTGCTAAAACAATTTCTGAACAAATTGAGTATTTAAATAAGAATAAAAGAGTACAATTTAATTGTATGAATAAAGATACAGCAAAAGATAAATTATTAGAATATAATTACATTAATATTATTACGCCATTTAAACATAAATTTGCAAAACTAAATGAAAACAAAGAGGTTGAAAAAGTTAATGGCAATCATGTATATGAAAGAGATGTTGATTTTAATGAATACTATTCTTTATTCAGAGATGAAAGAAAAAGATATCCAACAATCATTTCTAATATACTTGATTTTGAAATTCACTTTAAGACAATCACAGCATATCATATATTAATATCTAATGATATGAGAGATTCTAACCAGCTTCAATTATTTCTTGATTCATTGAAACTTCAGTTTTCTTTTTTAGAATCACGATATACTAAAACTAGAATATCGCATATGAATAATCACATAGATTCTTTAAAAAAAGATATTTTTAAATATGCAAATGTCTATTGTTTTTTTGATAGAATGAGTTTAGGGAATATGTTAACAATATTTACATGTCTTAATCATCATTTACAAAATAAAATATTTAAAGATTTAAAGAAATACCAAATGACTTTTAATGTTGATCAAGTTCCTGATTTTATAAATAAAGTTTTCTGTTTGGTATCAATTAGAAATTGTGTAATGCACTGTAACAGTTTAGAAATATTAATAAGATTTTATAATCCTAAAACACATGAATTAAGAACCATATCTGATAGAAAAAAATACTTAAATATGATTAAATTTTTAAGTATAGAAAAAGCTCACGAATAATCGTGAGCTTTCTTCCGCACCGAGTGCCATTTACATTAGTATTATATGTAACTTTTATAAAAATATCAACTAAAAACTATAAATAATTTATATATATCAAGGACAATTTTCAATAAATTATAAAATGGACTTAACATCAACGAACAATAAAATGAAGTTTTTTTAATTACCTAATATATCGTTATAGATAAAATTACGATTTACGCAATACGAATATACCATAGTATTAGGGTTTATCCTCATATTTGTTGTTTAATTGTTTTATTAATCTTTTCGCTGATGTATCAAAAGGATTTTTTATCTCACCGGACTAGGAACCTAAAACATTGAAGAAAAAATTGGGTATAAAGATGATAGAAACAGTTTTTATAAGATATATAACTATATAGTCTATTAGATGTAAGAAGAGAAATCAAAAAATGCTTATTTTAAGAGTGCTTTTTGATCAAGCATAACAATCTCGTGAATATTGTTGTGAAATAAAAATGTTCATTTAAAAACATGAAATGAAGAGAGAAGTGAATTTCTAAAAGTTAAGGTATCTTAATTGCAGAGATTCACTTTTTTAATGTTCAATTATTGATAACAAAAAACGCCAACTTTTCAGTTAACGTTTAACAACAGCATTGACAAATAGACTGATTGTTTATAGGGGCTTGTCTGATGATCACTTGACCATTTGTTTCCATAACAGCATCTTCATTGATGATTTCACCAACACTGTCAACCGTAATTGTTCCTGATTTGACATTTTTAATAGAATCAACATGTCCTTTGATTGTTGCCTGCACATCAGAATATTCAAATGCTAAATCGCAATCAATCATTTCACAATCAATGAGTTTCAAATTTTCACAATAGCAAAGTGGTTGTGTTCCAATGATCTGACAGTTAATGAATGTGACATTTTTTGAAAACCACCCTAAATATTCACCTTTGACAACAGAATCTTTAACAATGACGTTATTGCTATGCCAGAAGGCATCTTTTGTATCTAAATAAGAATTTGTAATTTCTAAGTCATGCATATACTGGAAAGAATATTTTCCTGTAAATTTCAAATGATCAATTTTAACATGATGACTATGAAGTAACATATATTCAGAATGAATTTCACTATCTTTAATAGAAATATCCTGGCAGAACCAGCCAAACTCTGGTGATTGAATCTGACAATTTGAAACAATTGTATCACTACATTCTCTTAAAATTTTTATACCTTGAATATCACAAGAATCAATCAAACCATGATGAGAATACCAGATAGGAGCTCTTGTTAATTCATCTAAAGAGCTGTGAATTAATTCATAACCCTGTACATGCCATAAGGGATAACGAAGCGAAAAAGTACAATGATCAACTCTGACTTGTCTTGTTTCTTTCAAGACAGATTCTCCATCTTGAGGACCAGCAAAAGTACAGTTTCTCACTTCAGTATTTTGTATGTTGTATAAAGCTCTTTCTTCATCAAAAGTTTGATTTTCAATAATCTTTTTGATTTGCATGATATTGACCTCCTTTAAGAAAGCTTATGCTTTATTTTGAATATTTTTTAAAGTGTAAATCAGATAATCAAGATGATCAATTTTCTTTTGTTTTTGATGCACTTCATCTAGAATTTCATATCTTTTCTTTTTTAAAAAAAGGAAAAGAAATTCAAAACGATGATTTTCAAAGTCATCAACAAATTCTTGAACTTGTTTGGATGAACATCCCATATCTTCTAAACTTTTTTGAATATCTTCTTTGGTAAGCATTTGAATCATATGAAAGCCTCCTTGACTATATTCTATATATAGACATTATAAAAATCAAATACTTATAATGGATAGTCAGCTATGCTTTTGAGGTATTTATATGGATATATGTTGTCTAATTATTTCTTTTTTAAGGTGTTCATAAAGTTCATATGTAGATATGCAATCTGCTAAAGAACGGTGTTCATTTGTGGAAAGCCCTAAAAATTCTACCATGTCTGTTAAACGATGATGGGGCATTTGAGGATAAACCTTTCTACAAAATTGAACCGTATCCATATATTCATTAGATAAATTGATCTGAAAATGATTCGCAATAAAATTAAGATCGAAAGCTGTATTATGTCCAATAATTGGATCGTATCCAAGAAACTGCAAAATGTCATCTTGAACAGAAGAGAGAACAGGCATATCCTCTACCATTTGATTATCAATGCCAGTGAGTTGAGTGATAAAAGAACTAATATTCTGTTGGGGATTGATTAACTGACTATAACGTTCAACGATTTCCTTGTTTCTGACCTTTAATATTCCAATTTCAATAATTTTATCTTTTTGCCAAGATAAACCTGTTGTTTCGATATCTAAAACACAATAATCATCAATGATTTTTTTAACATAATAACCTCTTTTATAATATTGTTTTTGATAAGCCATTGTGATCACCTCAACTCTATATTTAAATCTATTCAATATAAAAATGCAAATGAATTTATAAAAAAAGTATAATCATCAGTCAAATCATGTTATAATGTTGCACGGTATCACAACAGGAGGTCATTATGAAATATATACATCAGTTTCTTATTATTATGTTGATTTCATTTGTAGGAGAATTATTGAGTTTTTTACCATTACCCATTCCAGCAAGTGTTTATGGATTGTTGATCATGTTAGTTGGTCTTTATACAAAAATGATTCCATTATCAGCAATAGAAGATGTTGCAGATTGGCTGATTTTGATTATGCCTGTTTTATTTGTTCCATCTGCTGTTGGTTTAATGAATGTCAAAGAAGAATTATTTGAAAACATAGCTGTGATTATGATTGTTCTTGTTATAAGTACAGTCATTGTAATGGTAGTGACAGGGAAAGTTGCACAATATATGATAGAAAGGAAAAATATCAATGAATAATTTATTGATTGAAACATCTTGTTTTGGCATTGTATTAAGTTTATTAACATATTGGTTGGCTGTTCAAATAAGAAAGCGATGGTCTTATTCTTTTTTGAATCCATTATTAATCAGTGCTTTTTTGACTATCTTTGTTTTATATGTTTTAGATATTGATTTTCAGACATATAATCAAGGAGCACAAATGATTACATATTTATTGACTCCATCAACTGTTTGTTTAGCGATTCCTTTATATAAACAAACACAAGTCCTGGTTAAACATTTTGGAGCTATTATAGTAAGCTTATTATGTGGTTGTCTGTCTGGTTTGATGAGTGTTATGGTTCTTTGTATTTTGTTGAAGACAAGTGAAACAGTTTTATATTCTTTGATGCCAAAATCTATTACGACAGCGATTGCTATTGGAGTATCAGAATTACTTGGTGGTCATTCGACAATGACAGTAGGTGTTGTCATTTTAACAGGAATTTTTGGATCAATGATTGCTAAAACGATTTTTAAAGTTTTCCATATCAATCATCCTGTTGCACGTGGATTGGCATTAGGAAATAGTGCTCATGCTATTGGAACAGCGAAAGCGATTGAGTGGGGTGAAATTGAGGCAGCAATGAGTAGTTTATCCATTGTGATTTCAGGTATATTCACTGTGTTTTTAGCGCCTATTATGATTCATTTATGGATATAAAAAAGTTCTATGTTTAAGCATAGAACTATTGATTGGTATATTAAATATTTGCGGGGCAGACCCTAGCCTTTAAATTTTTAAAGGGGTCTGTCTTTTCTTGCTTTAAATTTAAATTGGGGTTGCTTTTTATAAAATGAGAATCTCCTGTTATAATTTGTTTGCAAACAATATTACGAAAAAGAAGACTATCTAGCAGACCTATTGAGAAAAAAATAACTATATCAAGAAGATCAACCAGTAATGCAAATGGAATGCAAAACTTTGCAAGAGCTAGAAATAAGTTCATCTATTCGCAAAATTCATATAAAAACATACTGCAACCGAGCATGAAAAAAAGATGAAAAGAGTTGGTAAACCAAGAGGAAAATGTAATAAAAAAAGATGACAGATAGTCACCAATCAAATATTGTTCGACCTGCTTTAAAATGAAAGTGGGGTCAAAATACCCCACTATTAATTTAAAGCTTTTTAGATTAGACCCCTCAATTATTTAAAGGGCCTATTGATTTAAAAAATCATAAAATGATTTTAAGCGTTGACAAGATTGATTGAACTCTTCTTGTTCTTGTGGTGTCATGCGTAATTCAACAATTTCTCTAACACCACTACGATCAATGATGGCTGGCACACTGATAAATAAATCATCCTGACCATATTCGCCACGAAGCAATGTTGAAACAGGTAAAATCTGGTTTTCATTATGTAAGATTGTGCGAATAATACCGACTGTACTTGAGGCTATACCATAACAAGTATTCCCTTTACGATTGAAAATTTCCCAACCAGCCTGAATTGTATCTTTTTTCATCTGTTGATAGGGTTCTTGTCCTAAACGACTCTGGTTATCTTGAACAACACTATAAATATCCTTACCACCAATACGAACAGTTGACCATGGAATCATTTCACTATCTCCATGTTCACCAATGACCATCGCATGAACACTGCGAGGATCAACTTGGATTTTTTGGGCGATGAAATATTTTAAACGGGCTGTATCTAATGTTGTTCCTGTTCCAATAACCTGATTAGCTGGTAAACCAGAAAGTTTATAAGCATAATAACTCATTAAATCTACAGGGTTTGAAACAACAATCAAATGTCCATCAAAATGATGTTCTTTAATTTGAGTAATAATACTTTTCATGACATTTAAAGATGGTTCTAACATCTTTAAACGGTCATTACCACTTTGAGGGGTTGGAACACTTGCTGTGATGATAACAATTTGAGCATCTTCACAGTCTTCATATCGTCCCACTTTGACATGTGTATTACGATTCATATATTCAATGCTTTGAGATAAATCTAAAACTTCTCCTAAAACTTTTTCTTCATTCAAATCAATCAAAGCAATTTCATCACATAGACCTTGATTAATCAAACAAAATGCAGTACTGACACCAACGTGTCCACATCCAATAATGACAATTTTTCTTTTTTCTAATTTCATTTCTTTTCTCCTCGTTATAAGTCTAAAATGATTATATCATAATTCATAAAATTGTAATGAAATATGATAAAAAGTTTTCAAAACCTGAAAATAAAACGTGTATTTGATAAAAATAAGTATACTATATGTGGGAGAGGAAATTTATGGAATTAAGTCTTTTATTAGCTCAAAATATTTTTGGATTATTTCTTATTATTTTTGTAGGATATTTAACTGTAAAGTGTCGTGTACTGACACCAGATGATAGTAAAGTGATTTCTAAAGTTGTTTTATATATTGTTTGTCCTTGTACAATTTTAAATTCTTTTCAGATTGATTTTACAAATGAGAAGCTGATGGGATTGATTTTATCTTTTATTGGAGCCATTGTCGTTCATTTGATTTTCATTCCATTAACAAAATTATTGGGACAGATCTTTCATTTTATGCCTGTAGAAAAAGCAACGCTTATTTATTCTAATGCTGGTAATCTGATTATACCTTTGGTAGCTTCTATTTTAGGGGAAGAATGGGTTTTATATACAAGTGGATATATGGTTGTTCAAACTATTTTAATATGGACACATGGAAAAAATCTGGTTTGTAATGAAAAGCAGTATGATTTCAAAAAGATTATCTTGAATGTGAATGTTATAGCGATTATGTTAGGAATGATTATGTTTATAGCACGCTGGCATTTTCCAGCACTGATTCACGATACAGTCAGTAGTGTTGGTTCTATGGTAGGGCCATTAAGTATGCTGGTGATTGGAATGTTATTAGGCGATATTGATATTTTATCTGTTTTTAAAGAAAAAAGGGTTTACGGTATTTGTTTTTTGAGATTGATTGTTTATCCTTTGGCTGTGATTTTGGCGTTTCGTTTGCTGGGATTACAAAATTTTCATCAGGATGCTTATCAGATATTATTGATCAGTCTTTTGGCTGCAAGTGCTCCTGCTGCTGCAACAATTACCCAATTTGCCCAGTTATATGATAAACATCCAGGCTATACGAGTATCATGAATGTTATGTCCGTTATTTTTTGTATTATCACAATGCCGATTATTGTTTTTATTTATCAAATTTTATAAAAGTTAATATCTAAGACATAATTATAAAGGATAATGGTGTGTTGTTGGAGGAAGGGTTATATGAAAAGAATTCAAATTAGTCATAATATTGTTGATGAAGATTTATTAAAAGAAGTGAAAAAATACATGATTGCTCCATGGCAAAAATATTTATTGTCATTAACAGGTGTGATTTCATTAATTTTAGGTATTATAAATGTCGTTAATCAAAATATGTTACAAGGTGTTGTTTTATTGGTTTTAGGTGCTGTGTGTATTGGGGAAATTTTCTTTTTAATTCATAGTCATTACAAAGAAATGTTAAAATTGATGAAAGAAGAAATTGATGAACAGAAGATTACATATACAATGAGTTTTGGAGGAGAATATGTCGTTGTACATAATTGTCAGACATCTATTGATAATAAGATTCCTTACTCTCATTTCAAAACTTTATCACAGACAGAACATGCATATGTTTTATTAGCAAAGAAAAATGAAATCATTATTATTCGAAAAGATTGTTTAAAAGTGAGTGTTCATGAATTTATAGATTTCTTGAAACAAAAAGA
Organism: Clostridium sp. AUH-JLR23; assembly: GCF_964238065.1. Lineage (NCBI taxonomy): Bacteria > Bacillati > Bacillota > Clostridia > Eubacteriales > Clostridiaceae > Clostridium > Clostridium sp. AUH-JLR23. Next base: position 25,863 of record NZ_CAXSKY010000012.1, on the reverse strand, counting down.
TACAAAAATAAAAAAATGGATCAAAGCATAAAAGTCGTTTCTATCAAATGACTTTTTTTGTTATAATAAAAAAGAAGGTGAAAGAAATGAAAATTCAAATTATTCAAGGTGATATTACTCAAATATCATGTGATGCCATAGTCAATGCTGCCAATAATAGTTTATTAGGTGGTGGAGGGGTGGATGGTGCTATTCATCGCAAAGCTGGACCTGAATTATTGGCTGAGTGTCGTTTGTTGCATGGATGTGCGACTGGTGATGCAAAAGTCACAAAGGCTTATCATTTACCAGCACGTTATGTGATTCATACAGTTGGTCCGGTTTATCGTGATGGACAACATGATGAAGCCAAACGATTACAGTCTTGTTATATACGCTGTCTGGAAAAAGCTGAAGAATATCAATGTCAACATATTGCTTTTCCTTCAATTAGTACAGGGGCTTATCGTTATCCTGTATCACAGGCAGCTACAATTGCGATAGAAACGCTTAAAAACTATCCATGTCAATATGTCAAAAGAATAGATATTGTTTGTTTTGATAATTATACATATCGTACATATTGTCAGTTATTAAAAAAAGAATAATAAAAGTGCATATGATTAGCTATAATAAATAAGACATGGTACAATGGTCTTGTCATGAAAGGAGAAAGAGATTATGAAATTATATGTATGTCCAGTTTGTGGAAATGTAGTAGAAAAAATTGTTGATAAAGGAGTACCAGTTGTTTGTTGTGGAAAACCAATGGTAGAATTAACAGCGAATACAACAGATGGTGCATTAGAAAAACACGTTCCTGTATTATCTATAGATGGAGATAAACTTCATGTAAAAGTTGGTGAAGTTTCACATCCAATGACTGATGAACATTTAATTACAACAATCATTGCTGTATTCAACAGTCAAGTTTTACGTGTGGATTTAACATCTGCTGATCAACCTGAAGCGGTATTTGCAATTGGTGATTATAAAGGAACAATTGAAGTATACGAATACTGTAACTTACATGGATTATGGAAAGCAACAATTGAAGCATAAATCATAAACAAGGAAACTTATCATAAGATAGGTTTCTTTTTTTTAAAGATACTGTCAGGAAATATTTTTAAATATGCTATAACATGATGGAAATGGTAGAATTTCCATATTTTAGATAAAATGATAAAGATATGAGTTGTTGAATTGTTAAATAATGGGCGGTATTTTCATTTTTTATACGATTAAATGTGAAAAAATCGAAAAATATTAGACAAAACTATAGACGTTTGTTACAATAAGCGTGGTTATCATATATGTTTGGGAATTGGCCCAATCGTTTCTACCCCGTTACCGAAAATAACGGGACTATGATAGACGCTTTTTTATATGTCTATCTGTAGATAGACTTTTTTTATTGGAGGAGGGACTTGAGTGAAGAAAAAAATGCATTATCTTCTTTTGGTGCCTTGTTTGGTTTTACTGATTGTATTTTTGGTGATGCCATTGATTCAAATCATTTTACCAACTTTGTTTCCTGAAGGAAGTGGCTTTAGTTTCACGAATTATTTATCATTTTTTCAAGATGAATATTATATGACAATCTTCATTAGAACTGTTAAGATTGCTTTGATTTCATCTCTTGTTTGTATGATTTTAGGTGTACCCACAGCTTATTTTATTTCTCGTTGTGATAAGAAATGGCGTGGTATTTTAATGGCAATTTCTATTTTTCCAATGCTTACGAATTCAGTTGTCAGAAGTTTTGCATGGATTAATATTTTAGGTAAAAATGGAGTGATTAATAATTTTTTAATGTCAATAGGGGTTATAGAAGAACCAATTACAATGTTATATACTGAATTTTCAGTTTTAATTGGGACAATTTATTTATTTTTACCTCTTATGATTATCACTTTAGTGGGTGTTATGGAAAATATTGATAATGATATGATGGAAGCAGCAGAAAGTTTAGGTGCGAATCGTGTTAAAGCTTTTATGAAGGTTGTCTTACCACTAAGTATTCCAGGTATTATTGTAGGATGTGTCCTTGTTTTTACAGGATCACTCAGTGCTTATACAACACCTCAGTTATTAGGTGGACCAAAGAATCTTGTTTTAGCAACCTTTATTTCACAACAGGCATTAAGTTTAAATAACTGGACAGCAGCCAGTGTTTTTGCAGTCATTATGATTATTACAACATTAATTGTTATGAAAGCATTAAATGCGATTGCAGCGAAATTGGATAAGCGAGGTGAAGTCTAATGCGTAAACATAAAGGATTGATGGTTATTTCTATTTTGGTATTTGCATTTTTGTTTATACCTCTCATCATTATTGCTGTGACAGCATTTGGCTCAGAAAGTACGATTACTTTTCCTATACATGGATTTTCATTACAATGGTTTGTCAATGTGTTTGAATCAGAAAGCTTTATGAGTTCATTGGCATTAAGTGGAGAAATTGCTTTGTTAGCAACTCTACTTGCTTTGCTTGTAGGGGTACCTGCAGCATATGCATTAGCGAGATATAGTGTTATTGGAAAGAAATTTTTAAAGAGCTTCTTTTTATCCCCAACAATCATTCCAGGAATTGTTGTCGGATATGCTTTATATCAATATGTGGTTTTAACATTGAATTTTCCTGTTTTTGAAAGTTTATTATTAGGACATTTTCTTGTTGTTTTACCATATGTGATTCGTATTGTTGGTTCTTCATTGGATCAGTTTGATTTTGCGATTGAAGAGGCAGCTTTAAGTTTAGGATGTCAAAAAGGTCAGGCTTTCTTTAAAGTTGTTTTACCTAATATTACATCAGGAATCAGTGCGGCTTTTATGTTGTCATTTATTAATTCATTTAATAATATACCTGTATCTATGTTTTTAACAGGACCAGGAGTGACAACTTTACCTACAACATTAATGAATTATATTGAATATAATTATGATCCAACTGTTTCAGCAGTTTCTGTTTTATTAATGGTAGCAACGATTGTGATTATGTTCATTGTTGAAAAAACATTAGGAATTTCAGCACTTGCAAAATAGGAGGAGTTAGAATGGCGTTTTTAAACTTAAAAGATATTGCAGTTGCATATCATCAGAAAAATTATATTTTACAGGGGTTAAACTTAGATATTGAAAAAGGAGAATTAGTCTCTTTGCTTGGACCTTCTGGTTGTGGAAAAACAACAACTTTACGTGTGGTTGCAGGATTTATTGATCCTCAGGAAGGAAACTTCATTTTAGATGGTGAAGATATGACAAAGGTTCCTGTTCATAAAAGAAATTTTGGATTGGTTTTCCAAAGTTATGCTTTGTTTCCACATTTAACAGTTAAAGAAAATATTGCGTTTGGATTAAAATTAAGAAAAATGGATAAAGCTCAAATGGAAGCTAAAATCAATGAAGTTGTTGAAGTTTGTGATTTGGAAGGATTAACAGATCGTTTACCTAAACAATTATCAGGAGGTCAACGTCAACGTGTTGCTTTAGCAAGAGCACTTGTCATTGAGCCAAAACTTTTATTACTAGATGAACCATTAAGTAATCTGGATGCGAAATTACGTATTCAAATGCGTGTTGAAATTAAAAGATTACAGAAAAAATTAGGAATTACAACGATTTTTGTTACACATGATCAAGAAGAGTGTTTCTCTATTTCTGATAAGGTAGCAGTTATGAATAATGGCGTTATTGAACAATACGATACACCTGAAAATATTTACTCTCGTCCAAAAACAGAGTTTGTCGCAAGATTTATAGGATTTGAGAATTTCTTTGATTTAACAAAAGTTCAAGATCACCAATATCAAAATCAAAATGGTGAAATCATGAAAGTGGACAATGATGGCGATTTAGAAACATGCAAAGGGACAATTCGTCCTGATGATATTGAAATCGTAACATCTGCTGATAAATATGATAATATGATTACAGGAAATGTTACAGTGAGAACATTCCTTGGAAAGAGTTATCAATATGAAGTGGAAACACCTATTGGTAAACTTGTTGTTAATGGTGGAAATGCAACAGTTTATAAACAGGGTGATACTATTCAAATGCATTTACCAGCAAATAAAATTGTCTTAGTTTAGGAAAGGAAGGTAGAAAAAAGTGAAAAAATTATTAGTTGGTTTAATGGCTGGAGCTATGGTTTTAGTAGGATGTTCTAGCAACAGTGGGAGTGATACTCAAAAATTAGTTGTATCAACATGGGGATTAAATGCTGATATTGTACAAAAAGATGTTTATGAACCATTTGAAAAAGAAAACAATTGTGAAATTGTTGTAGAAGAAGGTGGAACTTCAGATCGTTACACAAAATTTGCTAATAATCCAAATTCTGATGTTGATATTATTGAATTATCTCAGGCAGAAGCACAAAAAGGATATGCAGCTGGTTTATTTGAAAAATTAGATTATAGTAAAATTGGAAATGCGAAAGATTTAATTGATGCAGCGTCTAAGCTAAAAGATGATAATGGATATGGTGTTCCTTATACTTTAAATAGTATTGGTATTATTTATGATAAGGAAGCAACTGGATTTGAAATTAAAGAATGGAATGATTTATGGGATAGTCGTTTAAAAGGTCAAATTTCTATTCCTGAAATTACAACAACTTTTGGACCAGCAATGGTACATATTGCAAGTGATTATAAAGGTGTAGATATTACATCTGATAATGGAAAAGCGGCATTTGAAGCTTTAGAAGAATTAAAACCAAATATTGTGAAAACATATACAAAATCTTCAGATTTAACAAATATGTTCAGTGCTGGAGAAATTTCAGTTGCTGTTGTTGCTGACTTTGGTGTAAGTTTAATTCAAAAAAATAATGAAAATTGTGAATATGTAGTACCTGAATCAGGAACATATGCCAACTTTAATACAATTGAAGTGAATAAAAATTCAGACAATAAAGATTTAGCATATAAATATATTGATTGGCGTTTAAGCAAAGATTTACAATATAAAGATGCTGTTTCTGATTTGAATGAAGCACCTACAAATAAAACAGTTGAATTAACTGAAGAAGAAGCACTTAATAAAACTTATGGTGATGTAGCTGCTAGAGCTAAAGTTATTGATTTCAAATTTGTCAATCCACTATTAGAGGATTGGGTTGATCAATGGACACGTATTTTAAATAGTTAGGAGATGTTGTCATGAATCAACTCATCAAAAACGTACAGGTTTATAATACATTTACACAAAGTTTTGAAAAAAAGAATGTTTATATTCAAGAAGATAAATTTTATTATATTTGTGATGATGAACCACTTGAAAGTCAAGAAGTGATTGATGGACAAGGTAAGTACATGATTCCTGGGTTGATTGATATTCATATGCATATTGAAAGTTCTATGACAGTTCCTGGTGAATTTTCCAAAGCAGTATTGCCTCATGGGGTCACAACAGTGGTTGCTGACCCACATGAGATAGCGAATGTTTTTGGAATACGTGGAATTGAAACGATGATATCCAATGACACAACATTGGATATTTTTTATGGAATTCCTTCTTCTGTTCCTTCTACCAATGAACATTTGGAAACAACAGGAGGAAAAATAGATGTAGATGATGTCAAACAGCTTTTAGAGAATCCTCGTATTTTATGTTTGGGTGAAGTCATGAACTTTAAAGATTTGATTGGTGGACAAGATACACTCATTAATCAGATTATTCAAGCCTGTCATGAAAAAAGATGGCAGTTACCTATTGAAGGACATTGTCCTAAAATTACGGGGCTTGATTTAGCACGATATATTTATCAGGGTGTTGATGCAGATCATACCCAACAGACACCAGAATCCATTGTTGAAAAGATAAAAAATGGCATGTTTCTGGAAATTCAAAGAAAATCAATGAATGCAGATACGATTCGTACATTGGTAGAACATCAATTTTATGAATATTTTGCATTGGTGACAGATGATGTGATGGCTGACCAGTTAGAGCAGGGACATTTGAATCTTTTAGTCAAATTAGCTTATGATTTAGGTATGCCAATTGAAAAAGCTATTTATTGTGCCACTTATACACCAGCTAGACGTATGCATATGATTGATCGTGGATGTATAGCGCCAGGGAAAATAGCGGATTTTATCTTGTTGGATGATTTATATTCTTTTTCTATTGATAGTGTGTATAAAAAAGGACAATGTGTTTATCATCAAACAAAACAAATAGAAATTCAAGAACAACAGTCACAGTTTCCACAAGAGTTTTACCATTCACTTTATGCCAGACAAGCAAAGAATGAAGATTTTATGATACCATCATCAAAAAAAGAAGTTCTTTGTCATGTTATGGAAGTACAGCCACATTCCACTTTTACAAAGCATCTGCAAATGAAATTACCAGTCAAAGACGGCTATGTAGATTATCAAAGTGCGGGACTTTGCTTATTGACTATTTTTGAAAGATATCAAAAAAATGGACATATTACACATGCTTTGGTGAAAAATACATTACAAACAAAAGGTGCAGTTGCGACAAGCTGGGCACATGATCATCATAATATCATGATTTTAGGTAATAATATTGAAGATATGGTTATTGCACAGCATCAGCTTCTCCAACAACAAGGTGGATATCTGGTTGTTCAAAATCAAAAAATTCAAGCCAACACTGTATTAAATATTGGTGGTATTGTCAGTGATCAGCCATTAAAAGAATTAGCTCAAGATTTACGACAAGTCAGAAAAGCGATGGAAGATTTAGGATATGTTCATGATAATGTGATTATGTCATTATCCACATTATCTTTACCTGTTTCACCAGAACTGAAAGTGACTGATTATGGGATGTTGGATACTTATCATCAGACAATTGTGCCACTCATGGAGGACAGTTATGAGAACATTGATTAAAAATGTAACAATTTTAACAATGAATGAACATTTTGATGTCATTGAAGATGGACAAATGCTCATTGATGATGAAAATATAATTGAAATAGGGAAAACATGTGTACAAAAATATGATCAATGCATAGATGGACATCATGGTATTTTATTACCAGGTATGATTAATATCCATACACATCTAGGAATGATTCCTTTTCGTGGGCTAGGTGATGATTGTCCTGATCGCTTACGTCGCTTCTTATTTCCATTGGAATCTAAATATATGACGGCTGATCTTGTTTATCATAGCTCCAAGTATGCTATGGCTGAAATGTTGTTATCAGGGATTACAACATTTATGGATATGTATTATTTTGAAGATGAAGTCGCAAAAGCAGCTGATGAAATGAAAATGAGAGGTTTTGTTGGAGAAACGATTGTTGATTTCCCTAGCTGTGATAGTGAACTGGCTTATGGGGGATTAGATTATTGTCGATGGTTTATACCTCGATGGAAAAATCATCCGTTGATTGTTCCATTTATTGCGCCACATGCGACAAATACAAATGATTTAGAACATCTTCAGCTTGCTCATCAATTGGCAACACAATACAATGTGCCTTTATCATTGCATGCCAGTGAATTGGATTATGAGATGGATTATTTCCAAAAAGAGTATCACATGACACCAACAGCATTTTTAGATCATTATGATTTATTGGATCAAAATGTTATTCTAGCACATTGTATTCATATCAATAATGATGATATAAAGTTAATTCAAAAAAATAAGAGTGGTATTGCACATTGTTTGGTTTCTAATTTAAAAGCAGCAAAAGGAGTTATGCCTTTAAAAGAACTATTAGAAAATGGTGTGAGTGTTGGTTTAGGGACGGATGGACCATCAAGTGGGAATACTTTAGAGCTCTTTTCAATGTTGAAAATGATTGCCTGTGTTCATAAAACTGTGAATCATGATCGTGGCGCATTTCATGCACAGGATATCCTTTCTTTAGCAACTATTCATGGTGCAAAAGCCTTACATATTGATCATCTGGTTGGTTCATTAGAAGTGGGGAAAAAAGCAGATTTTATCATTGTTGAAACAGATTCAGTGAATATGTATCCACTTTATGATCCTTATTCAGCACTGGTTTATAGTGCCAATCCAAGCCAGGTAGATACTGTTTTTGTCAATGGAAAATGTCTGGTGCGTCATAAGAAATTACAATTAGAAAAACTTTCTGATTTGAAACAAAATCTTCAAAAGGCATCTCAGACTTTTTCGAAAAAGGCTTTAGAATATGCCAAAAAAATGCCAGATGAATAAGACAATTTATTATTATCAGTATCCATTTCCTATTGGGAAAATAATGATTGCCTGTAAAGATCAAGCCATTATTTATTGTGGTCAACCAATCTTTTTAGAAAATGGTATTTATGAAAACACAGAGTGTTTAAAAAATATAGCCAAGCAGATTGAAGAATATTTTCAAAAAAGAAGACAAACTTTTGATTTCCATTATATATTTTTAAAAGGAACAGCTTTTCAAAAGAAAGTTTGGCAGGCTGTTATGGACATTCCATATGGTCAAACAAGAACCTATCGTGATATCGCTGAAAAGATTGGACATCCGCGGGCTTATAGGGCTGTTGGAAGTGCTTTGCGTGAATGCCCATTTTCACTGCTTATACCATGTCATCGTGTCATTGGTTCATCACAAAAATTAGGTGGCTATGGAAAAGACATTGATGTCAAGATATTTTTATTACAACTTGAACAAGCAGACTTGGTATCCTGAATGGATTATGCTAGAATGGATATAAGGTGGTGAAACAATGGAGAAAATATCTATATCACAGTTTGATGATGTTTATCATTTATTTCAGCGATCTTTTGTATTGGAAGAGTTAAGACCCTATGAACAGATGAAAAAGTTATTTCAACAAAATCTATTTAGCATTTATGCAAAATATGATCATAATGAGTTACAAGGGGCAATGATTGTATGGGAATTGGAAAATTGTGTTTATTTAGAAAACTTTGCAATTGAAACAAAGATGCGTGGTCAAGGATTAGGAACATACTTTCTACAACAATTTTGTTATTTATATAAAGATAAATTCTTATTTTTAGAAGTGGAAGTTCCTCATGATGAAATATCTCGAAAACGTATCCAGTTTTATGAAAGAATGGGATTTGTTTTAAATCCTTATCAGTATATACAACCTACATTTAGAGAAAATGATCATTCAGTTCAATTGACATTCATGACATATCCAAAAGTCATGGATGATCAACAATATCAAATGATAAAAAAAGAAATATTTAAAATTGTTTATCAACAAAAGGGAGAATTATGAAAGCGTTAGAAGAAAAAATTATTAGAGAAGGTATTGTAAAAAAAGGAAATATTTTAAAAGTCGATAGTTTTTTAAATCATCAGATTGATGTTGCATTTTTAGATGAAATGGGAAAAGAGTTTCAAACACTTTTTCAAAAACATCCCATTAATAAAATTTTAACGATTGAAGCCAGTGGTATTGGTGTAGCTGTTATGACTGCAAGACATTTTCAAAATGTACCTGTTGTCTTTGCAAAAAAATCAAAATCATCAAATATCTCTGATGAATTATATCATACAACAGTAGAATCATTTACACATCAAAATACAAATGATGTTGTGATTTCAAAACAATATTTAAATGAAAATGATCATGTCTTAATCATTGATGACTTTCTAGCTAATGGTTGTGCAGTTTTAGGATTAATTGATTTGATTCATCAAGCTGGGGCAACTGTAGAAGGTATTGGTATTGTCATTGAAAAAGGTTATCAAAGTGGTGGAAAGACAATTAGAAAATTAGGTTATCATTTAGAATCACTAGCAATCATTGATCAGATGGATGATGAAAAAGGAGAAATTGTCTTTAGATAAGAGGAAATATCTTGAAAAAAACCAAGATATTTTTTCTTTTCCAGGTTGAATAAAGAGGAAGAATCATGTATCCTAATAGTATTAATGGAGGCGATAATCATGAGTAAAATTGTGAAATTTGGTGGTTCATCGTTAGCTGATGCAACACAATTTCAAAAAGTCTATGATATTATAAAAAGTGATAAAGACAGACGATTTGTTGTGCCAAGTGCACCTGGAAAAAGATTCAAAGATGATACCAAGGTGACAGATCTTTTATATAAAATCTTTTATGCTAAGACAAAAAATGAGTTTCATTTGTATTTTGATCAGCTTAAAGAACGTTTTTTAGATATTATTGAAGGATTGCATATTGATATATCTCTTGAAGAAGATTTTCTAGCTATTCAAAAAGCTTTAGAAGATGGAACGAGTGAAGATTATATTGTGAGTCGTGGAGAATATTTAAATGGAAAGATTTTGGCTGCTTATTTAGGGTTTGAATTTATTGATGCCAAAGATGTTATCTTTATTGATGAAGATGGACGTTATGATGCGAAAAAAACAGATCCTATTTTATCTCAAAAACTAGAATCAGTTTCTTATGCAGTGATACCTGGATTTTATGGATCGCTTAATGATGATAGTGGTCAGATTAAAGCTTTTTCTAGAGGGGGTTCAGATGTAACAGGATCTATAGTGGCTAAAAATGGGAAAGTTGATTTATATGAAAACTGGACTGATGTATCAGGTTTTTTGATTGCTGATCCACGTATTGTGAAAAATCCTGATGTTATTGAAACAATTACTTATAAAGAATTAAGAGAATTGTCTTATATGGGAGCTTCAGTCTTGCATGAAAATTCTGTTTTCCCTGTCCGTAAGGAAGGAATTCCTATTCATATAAAAAATACCAATAGACCTCAAGACCCAGGAACTTTGATTGTAGAAAGTACCTGCCATAAGCCAGCACATGTGATTACGGGTATTGCGGGAAAACAAGGCTTTGCGACAGTCATGATTGAAAAAGATATGATGAATTCTGAAATTGGATTTGGGCGTAAAGTTTTACAAGTTTTTGAAGATTATCATGTTTCATTTGAACATATGCCTTCGGGTATTGATACAATGACAGTGATTGTCAATACTGAAGAATTTATTGATAAAGAACAAGATATTTTAGCGGGATTACATCGCAGTGTGCACCCTGATTCTATTATTTTAGAGTCGGATTTATCGTTGATTGCGGTAGTAGGTAGAGGAATGAAAGCCAGTCGAGGAACAGCGGCTCGTGTTTTTAAGGCTTTGGCTAAAGAAAATATCAATATCAAAATGATTGATCAGGGATCTAGTGAATTAAATATTATTATTGGCGTACGTAACTGTTATTTTAAGCCAGCTATTAAAGCTATTTATAAAGAATTCATTGATAATGAAAGGGATGGATTATGAATATTTTAATGTTGGCTCCTTTACAAAAAGATAATTTTGAAAAGATAGAACAACATTTTTCTCAAGATCATTTTATTTATGCAACTAGGCATACTGTGACACAAAAGATGATTGACCAGTGTGATGTGATTGTTGGCAATCCACCGTTGCAATATGATTTGAATCGTGAGCATTTACAGGCGATCTTATTAAATAGTGCGGGAAGTGATGAATATGTCAAACCAGGTATTTTGTCTTCTCATACTCTTTTAGCTAATGCTTCTGGAACTTATGGCGTGGCTATTGCTGAACATACTATTGGTATGATCTTAGCTTTGAATAAAAATTTTAAAACATATATTCAGCATATGCAAAATGGAATCTGGCAGGCAGATACTATTGGAAAAGAGCTTTATCGTCAGACTGTTGTGATTGTTGGTTTAGGAGATTTAGGATATACAATCGCAAAACGCTTAAAAGCTTTTGACTGTTATAACATTGGTGTAAGACGTCGACCATCTCAATGTCCATCATGTCTTGATGAAATTTATACAACGGATCAATTGGAAGATGTTCTTCCACGTGGAGATTTTGTTATTTTGGCGTTGCCTCAATCTTCGCAGACTTATCATTTATTTGATCAGCAAAAACTGATGTTAATGAAGAGGGATGCTGTATTGATTAATGTTGGAAGAGGAAGTGCTATTGCTACTGATGATCTTGTCAATGTATTGAATCAGGGGCATCTTTATGGGGTTGGGTTAGATGTTGTTGAAGAAGAACCATTGCCAGCTGATCATCCGCTTTGGCAAATGGATAATGTTTTGATAACGCCACATGCTTCAGGTGGTTATGTATGGGAAAGTGCCAGAACTTATTTTACTGATTTAGTTATAAGAAATTTAGAGCATCTTAAAGCACATGAAGAGTTAGAAAATTTAGTTGACTTTCAAACAGGTTATCGTTATCATACACTCAATCTTTAAAATTATAATTACTGATTTTGGTAATCTAAAATAACACGGGGTTGTGGGGTTTTGGATTATAAGAAATTGTGGGAAGGCTGTTCTTCCCACAATTTTAAAACTGTATAGGAGAATCATGATCTGATGATGGGTCATGGTTCTTTTTTTCTGCTTTTTCTATCAGTTTATCTAACTTCAGATTGATTTCCTGAGTCAAGTCATCCAGTTCATCTGCATATTCATCATATTGAGTCTGTATAGTATGTCTTCCAGCAGACGTTGTCTGCTGATAATGCTTACATCATGATTGTCCACAATCAGTGTATAAATCTTTTTTCTTGTCATCATTCTGTAAAATCCCCCTTGTTTTTGATTGGATACAGGTGATATGTTGAGTCTTTATTGAGACTGTACATGATTCTTGTCTTGAAACGATGCCAGTTGAGGTATCCGTTTGAACTGTGTTTCAGCAGCTTGATGGATTTGTTTCTGTTTTCAATCAGGCCGTTTGATATGCGTCTTCCATTTGCCGGCACAAATGAATTCACAATCTCATATTTCCATTTGACCAGTGTATTCCCAAAATCCATCATTTCCTTGATCTGGGAATCAATAGCTTGCTGATGATGCATATAGGACATTTGACTTTATTGACAGAAAGTATCAATAAGAAATTATTAGTCATAAAGATAGTGGAAAGAAGCAGGAGCTTAAAAAGTAAAAACTACTTTTGGCTATATCAGATCAAAGATGGAATCGGCGAATATTGAAATTTGGTCATATAGGAATTGAAGACTATCTGCAAATACGAAGACATCAGCCTTATAAGCAATTAAAATTGAATGTATAAAAATAGAGTCATAATATATACAAGGCAACTGATAGGTTGCCAGGTCGGTTATACCCTTTTTTTCTTTATTGAAAAAATCATTCAATATCAAGACAATTTGAAACAGAAATTACCAAATTGGATACTTCTGCTTTGCAAAATCCCGAAACTCAAAATTAATATAGTATTGACATAAATGTTATGTTCTGATATAGTTATTTCATAAGTTAGCTAAAGCTAACTATGTAAGGAGGTTTATATGAAAAAATTTTTTGCTGTAGTACTTACAGGTTTCTTATTGATGACAACAGCTTGTTCATCATCGTCAACTAATGAATATGAAAATAAAAATACAAATACATCTACACAATTTCCAATTACAATAAAACATGCTTTTGGAGAAACAACGATTACAGAAAAGCCAGAGCGCATAGCAACCATAGCTTGGGGAAATCAGGATGTCCCATTGGCATTGGGAGTTGCTCCAGTTGGTGTTTCAAAAGGAAATTTCGGTGAATTAACGAAAGATGGGTTATCACCATGGACACAGGAGGCATTTAAAAAATTAGGAGTAACAGAGCCAGTAGTCTATGATGATACAGATGGGTTAGATTATGAAGCTATTGCGGATAGTAATCCGGATATCATTCTAGCTGCTTATTCAGGATTAACACAAGAAGAGTATGATACCTTAAGTAAAATTGCTCCTGTAGTTGCATATCCACGTGTAGCATGGCAGACATATTGGAGAGAGCAAGTTACGATTAATGCAGAAGCTATGGGGATGAAAGATGAAGGAGAAGCATTGGTTAAAGAAACTGAACAATTAATTGCGAATAAATTGAAAGAATATCCTCAGATAGAAGGCAAAAGCGGAGCTTTCCTTTGGGTTAATCCAGCAGATACTAGCTCATTCTATGTATATTTAACTAGTGATCCTAGAGCTTCCTATCTTACAGACTTAGGTTTATCATTCCCTGAAAATATTAAGGAAATGGGAAAAGATGAAACGACTTTCTCTTTGACGGTTTCCGCAGAAAATGCAGATATTTTAAATAATGTAGATATTTTAGTTACTTATGGTGATGATACAACCCTAAAAGCTTTACAGAAAGATGCTATCTTTGGAAAGATTCCAGCTATTAAACGTGGTTCAGTAGTAGTTATTGATAGTAATAGTGCATTAGCAGGTTCTGCGACTCCTACAGTTTTAGGTATTTCTGCAACAATTGATGAGTATTTATCATTAATTGGACAGGCTGCAGATAAGGTAAACGAATGAGAAAAAAGAATGTTTATTTCTTGTTTGTGATTCTTTCTCTATGTCTAATTGTTGTTTCTGCATTGTCTATTTTATATGGTTCTAAATCAGTAGATATGGAGACATTATTTGATGCATTATTTACCAACAAAGAAAGCTTTTCTATTAGTGTTGTTCAGGCAAGAATACCACGAACTTTGTTTGGTATTTTAGCTGGAGCTTCTTTAGGAGTATCTGGTTGTCTGATGCAATCAATTACCCGAAATCCAATTGCAGATCCTAGTATTTTAGGAATAAATACAGGAGCATCTCTCTTTGTGGTTGTGGGAATTGCGTTCTTTTCAATCTCTTCACCAAGTCAGTATATCTGGCTTGGTTTCACAGGGGCTATATTAACTGCAATACTTGTTTATGGTATTGCTTCTGTAGGACAAAGTGGAGCTACTCCAATTAAGTTAGCACTAGCAGGAGCTGCAACATCGATGGCACTTATGTCATTAGTGAATACAATCATGTTACCAAATTCACAGGTAATGGATAGTTTTCGTTTTTGGCAAACAGGAAGTATTGGCGGAGCTAAGTGGAATATGATTTTAGTACTGCTTCCGTATTTCATTTTAGGATTACTTCTATCATTTTATTTATCATCTTCATTAAATACTTTAGCGTTAGGCGATGAATTAGCCACAAGCTTAGGAATAAATAGTAAGAAAGTAAGAGCAATGGCAGCATTTGCAGGAGTACTATTATGTGGTGCTACAACAGCATTAGCTGGTCCAATTGCTTTTGTTGGATTAATGGTTCCCCATATTATGCGATTATTAATAGGATCGAATATGCATTATCTCCTTCCATTATCTGCATTGGGAGGAAGCATACTGTTACTAGGTGCAGATATTATTGGAAGAGTAATCGCAAGTCCAGCAGAATTAGAAGTTGGAATTATAACCGCAATTCTTGGAGCGCCAGTCTTTATTTATATTGTTAGAAAGGTGAAAATACGTAGTTTATGAAAAAACAGACAAGAGAAATTATAGAACGTGTTTATCATCACCAGAGAAAAAGAATTATAACCATTACTATCATATTATGCATTATATTATGTATACTTATGGCACTATCCATGATGCTTGGTAATACTTTTTACTCTCTAAATACTGTTATTCAGTCCTTATTGTATGAAAATATACCAGGAGCATCATTTACTGTTAATACATTACGTTTTCCAAGAATGTTAGCAGGCGTATTTTGTGGAATAGCCTTTGGTATGGCAGGAAATACCTTTCAGAAAATGTTAGGTAATCCATTAGCTAGTCCTGATATTATAGGCGTAACATCTGGAGCTAGTACAGTAGCTGTATTTTGTATTCTTATCCTTCATTGGAGTGGAAATGCTGTTTCTATTGGCGCAATCTTAGGCGGAATGCTTGTAGCATTTCTGATCTATCGTCTATCGCAGGGAATCGGATCAAATAATGGCAGAATGATTTTAATCGGTTTAGGATTTCAGGCATTCTTACAAGCAGTGATTTCTTATATTATACTTCGTGCAGCACAATATGATGTAGCAAATGCCTTACGGTGGTTAAGCGGAAGTTTAAATAATGTCACAATAGAAGAAGCGGTTCGAATTGTAATTGTAGTAATTTTCATGGGAAGTTCTCTAGTATATTTAAGTAGAAGACTGATGCTTTTACAGTTGGGAGAAGATTTTGCGACTACTTTAGGTTTAAATATTCAAAGAACAAAGTTACTGTTGATTGTTAATGCAATTATTCTCTCTGCTGTAGCAACTTCCATCAGTGGTCCAATTGCAGCTGTATCCTTTTTATCTGGTCCTATCATTACTAGAATCTGCAAAGGAAATCAGGCTAATATGTTACAAGCCGGTCTTATGGGAGCTATTCTTGTATTAGCGGGAGATTTAGTTGCCCAAAATTTATTACCAGCTCGTTATCCAGTAGGAATTATTACAGGTATTTTAGGAGCACCATATTTATTACTGATGCTATTTAGAATGAATCATAAAGGAGGCTAATATGACAGATTGTTTATATGCAGAACATTTATCCTCAGGATATGGAAATCATACAATTGTGAAGGATGTCGATCTAGTGTTGCCAGAGCATAAAATTAGTGTAATAATTGGTTCAAATGGATGTGGGAAATCAACTTTATTGAAAACATTATGCAAATTAGTTCTTCCTTCAAATGGTGCTGTATATTTGAATAATAAAGACATACATAAATATCCTTCAAAAGCATTAGCAAAAAACTTAGGATTAATGCCACAGTCACCTATTGTACCTGAGGGAATAACTGTTGCTGATTTGGTCGCAAGAGGTCGATTTCCATATCGTCAGCCACTAAAAGGGATGAGCAAAGAAGATTATCAAATTGTTAGTGAAGCAATGGATATGATGGGTATCTCTGATTTAGCTGATCGATGTGTAGATGAATTAAGCGGTGGACAAAGACAGAGAGTATGGCTAGCTTTAGCATTAGCACAGGATACAGATATTTTGTTGTTAGATGAACCTACAACTTTTTTAGATATATCTTATCAGATCGAAATTTTAGACTTATTAACTGAATTAAATCAGAAAAAAGGTACAACCATCGCCATGGTATTACATGATATTAATCTATCTGCTCGCTACGCAGATTATATATTTGCGATATCTAATGGAAAATTACTAGCTCATGGAACACCAGAAGAAATAATTAATGAAGAAATCATACGAGAAGTTTATGGTTTAAATAGTAAAATTATTAAAGATCCTATAACACAACGGCCAATGATTATTCCTATTGGAAAATGTAAATAATTTATATTGAGGAATGGACAGTGTGTTTCATTCTTTTTATTATTTTCAATGCTTTCGTTATTTGGATATCCAAATGATGAGGGCATTTTTATTTGAAAATATTATTTTTTATCATTTTGGTTGCTATTTTATAAAAATCATATATAATGTTAGTATACCCCACAGGGGTATGGGAGGTATCTTATGAAACAGAAATATGATGTTGTGGGTATGACATGCAGTGCATGCAGTGCTCATGTAGATAAAGCTGTCAGGCATCTTGATGGTGTTCATGATGTTAATGTTAATCTTTTAAGCAATTGTATGGTTGTTGACTATGATGAAAATAAAGTCAACGATCAAATGATTGAAAAAGCTGTAGAAGATGCAGGATATAAAGCTGTATTAGAAAAAGAAACTGTTCAAGCACAGAAACAGGAAGAAACAGTTGATCATAAGAAAAAATCATTGATTCTTTCTTTTGTCTTTTTAATTCCTTTGTTTTATATTTCAATGGGACATATGCTAGGAGCACCTTTACCATCTATTCTTGTTGGTGAAGAAAATATGATGGTTTTTGCTTTAACGCAGCTCTTTTTAACTTTGCCAGTCATGTATATCAATCGTGGCTATTTTCAAAGAGGTTTTAAGTCTTTATGGCATCGCAGCCCTAATATGGACACACTTATAGCTATTGGTTCAACGGCTGCGGCAGTTTATAGTATTTATGCTATTTTTATGATGGGTTATGATTTAGGTCATGGCAATCTTCATGATGCTCATCAATATATGATGCAGCTTTATTTTGAGTCAGCAGCCATGATTTTGACCCTTATTTCTTTAGGAAAATATTTAGAATCTCGTTCTAAAAAGAAAACAACGGAAGCAATTGAAAAACTGATTCACTTAATGCCGTCTTCTGCAACACTTTTGAAAGATAATCAGGAAGTAGAAGTGGCTATTGATGATGTGCAGATTGGCGATATTATGATTGTCAAACCTGGGCAAAATATACCTTTAGATGGTGTGATTATCAAAGGACAGACATCCATTGATGAGTCTATGATTACTGGTGAAAGTTTACCCGTAGACAAATCTGTCGATGATAAAGTGATTGGTGCAACGATGAATGTAGAAGGGTATATTCAAGTTGAGGTGACTCATACAAGTCAAGAAGCGACCTTATCACAAATCATAGAATTGGTTGAAGAAGCCAGCTCATCTAAAGCCCCAATTGCAAAACTGGCAGATCAGATTAGTGGAATCTTTGTACCAGTTGTAATTGTGATTGCTTTAGTGACATTTGTTTTATGGGTGACTCTTGGTGGACAGACTTTCCATTTTGCTTTAACATGTGCGATTGCAGTATTGGTTATTTCTTGTCCATGTGCATTAGGTTTAGCAACTCCAACTGCCATTATGGTGGGAACAGGAAAAGGCGCACAATTAGGTATTCTGATCAAATCAGCAGAAAATCTAGAATTATTATCTAAGGCAAAAAGTATTGTTTTAGATAAAACGGGAACGATTACAAAAGGAAAACCGCAGGTAACTGAAATTTATCCTATTGGTATAGACACTAAAGAGTTATTAACTTTAGCTGCTTCTATTGAAAGTTCATCACAGCATCCTCTTGCCAAAGCTGTAGTTGATTATGTCAAAGAGCAGGGGATATCTTTAAAAACTGTTGAAAATTTCCAGATGTTATCTGGTAAAGGGCTAAAAGGGACTATTGATGGAGGTATGATTTTATCTGGTAATCAACGTTTGATGAAGGAACATGATATTGATTTATCACCTGTACAAGCCAAAGCGCAACTTTTAGCAAGCCAAGGAAAAACGCCATTATTCTATGCTTATAATGGACAAATGATTGGTTTAATTGTTGTCAGTGATGTGTTAAAGGAAACAAGTCAAAACGCTATTAATCAATTAAAAGATATGGGATTAACTATTTATATGTTGACAGGAGATAATCAATTAACTGCTCAAGCGATTGGTGATGAACTGGGAATCCAGGTCATTGCTGAAGTTTTACCACAGGATAAAGAAAAACATATCAGAGATTTACAAGCAAAAGGTGAACGTGTTATCATGGTAGGAGACGGAATTAATGATGCTCCAGCGCTTATGCGTGCCGATATTGGTATAGCGATGACGTCGGGAACTGATATAGCCATGGATTCAGCAGACATTGTTTTGATGAAAAATGATTTACAGGATGTTGTGAATGCGATTGAACTGAGTCATGCAGTGTTAAAAAATATTAAAGAAAATCTGTTTTGGGCATTTTTCTACAATGTGATTGGAATTCCAATTGCAGCAGGTGTGTTCTATCCAGTCTTTGGATGGCTGTTAGATCCTATGTTTGGTGGTGCGGCAATGAGTTTGAGTTCGATCTTTGTTGTCAGCAATGCCCTAAGACTGAGATTTTTTAAACCTAAACATCAAAATACAATAATCAGACAGGAGGAAAAGAAAATGGAAAAAACAATGAATATTGAAGGTATGATGTGTCCAAATTGTCAAAAGCATGTAGATAAAGCTTTAAATAGTATTGAAGGTGTAGAAGCAACAGTAGATTTAAAAAATAACTGTGCTTATTTAAAATTATCTCATGATGTTGATGAAAGTATCTTAATCAAAGCAGTTGAAGATGCTGGTTATAGTGTTAAAGGATTTGAATAATGCAGGCAGATCAAAAACATGTTATGCGTTTATTAAAAACAGCTCGAGGACAGATTGATGGCATCATGAAAATGATTGAAGATGATCGTTATTGTATTGATATATCTAATCAGATCATGGCAACTCAGGCTATTTTAAAACGTGCTAATAAAGAAATTATTGGAGCTCACATGCAGCATTGTGTTCATGATGCTATTGGCAGTCAAGATGCTGATCAAAAAATAGAAGAGATGATGGACGTTATCAATCAATTAATGAAGTAACAAAAAGTCAAGATTGTTTATTGCAGTCTTTGACTTTTTTCTTTATACTTTTTTATAAGGAGATGAACTGAATGAAACAAGGCGTTTTAATGCAATATTTTGAGTGGTATTTACCTTCAGATCCTCATTTGTATCAAAAAGTTAAGGCTGATGCACAGCATCTTTTTGATATAGGAGTGACAGCGTTGTGGTTACCACCAGCTTTTAAAGGTATTGGTGGAACTCAGGATGTTGGTTATGGGGTATATGATTTATATGATTTGGGTGAATTTTATCAAAAAGGAACTGTTCCAACAAAATATGGAACCAAAGATGAATATTTACAAGCAATCCAGGCCCTGCAACAAGTCGGCATACAGGTTTATGGGGATATTGTATTGAATCATAAAATGGGTGCTGATGGCTATGAAGATGTGAAAGCGAGTGAAGTCAATCAACATGATACCTATGATATTGAAAGACAAAATGAATGGATTCAAGTTCCGACTCTTTTTACTTTTCCCAATCGTCATCAAAAATATAGTGATTTTACATGGGATTGGAGTTGTTTTGATGGCATAGATTATGATGCCAAAACAAAACGTCATGCTACTTTTTTGTTTCAGGATAAAACATGGGACTCACAGGTTGATAATGAAAATGGGAATTATGATTATTTAATGGGAGCAGATTTAGATTTTTCAAATCATCGTGTTGTAAGTGAACTTAAAAGATGGGGAGAATGGTACTTAGATACAACACATATAGACGGTTTTAGATTGGATGCAGTTAAACATATTAATGCATCATTTTATCAGGATTGGCTTTATCATATGCGACAGTATACACACCAAGAATTATTTACAGTGGGAGAATATTGGCATGGTGATGTACAAAAATTACTTCAATATCTCACTGAAGTGAATTATTCATTATCATTATTTGATGTTCCTTTGCATTATCATTTTTATGAAGCCTCACGTAGCTTTGGACAATATGATATGTCCCAAATTTTTAATAACACATTGGTTCAAAAAGCCTGTATGAATGCTGTCACATTTGTTGATAATCATGATACACAACCACAGCAAGGTCTGCAATCATGGGTTTTGGATTGGTTTAAACCACTGGCCTATGCCTTGATTTTGCTAAGAAAGGATGGTTATCCTTGTATCTTTTATGGTGATTATTATGGAATTGAAAAACCTTCTTTATCAGGACAAAATCAGGTTATAGATCGTCTTTTATATTTACGTCAATATTATGCCTATGGTCAACAAAATGATTATTTTTATGATCGTCATATCATAGGATGGACACGAGAAGCTTATGGATTGGCTTGCATTATGACCAATCAAAATGGTGGACAACTGTACATGTATGTAGGACAGCAATATCAAAATCAGATATTTTATGATTATTTAGAAAATGTCAATGAAACTGTTACTATTGATGACAAAGGGTATGGACTGTTTACTGTTCAAGATGGAAGTGTCAGTGTTTATATACCCAAAAAATAAAGTGGTCATCTGACGATCACCACTGAAAACTCAAATATAAAACTGTGATTAACAATGTTAACATGATAGCTGTCTGAAAGATTGTGGATAGAATTTTATACGAAGAATGTGGAAGTCCACGGTGACAGGCTTTTTGGATTAACTGATAAGTAATCAATAAAGGAATCAGATTGACTACGCTCAATAATGACCCGATACAGGCAATTACTGACATTGTTAATGCGCCTAGATAATATTCCTTATATGCATACTCCATAAATTTCACTTCCTTATATGTTTATTATATATGATTTCAAAAGGTTCAAGATGAAATTTATGTTAAGTTTCTATAAAGATTATAAAAAAACAATCTCTATAATAAAGATTGTTTTTTTATGCTGTTTTTGTTTTTCTCTTGTTAAGAATAAAGACCACAATGATGACAATAATAAGCATAATTGCTGCACAGATACCTGCAGTAGGTAAAAGTTCAGGTTTACTGAACGCTTTTGTCCACATGGCTATTTTTCTAATGAATATTGCAATTGCATATCCGGCAGTCGCACTTCCTAGTAAGGCAAGAACAGCTTTAAACCATTTAGGAAAAACTTCTGCAAATAATACAGCTGTAATGAGGCAGATAAATGCAATAAACATACAAATCACAAAATGCATAGAGAAACCTCCTTTATATACAACAAATAAAATAACATAATTATGTTCAGATTGCAATAATATTATATCATGTCATTTTTTTAATCATGTGAAATTCGCTGAAAATGTAGAATTATAGCGATGAATATGTTAAACTATAAGACGTAGAAAAGAGGTAGATTATGAGATTTAATAGAGGTAAAAGATATACATATTATAGTTCGTATTCTCCATCAAGGCATCCAAGAATACGTTGGGATAGAATTGCTATTATCGGCATTGTTGTTGCAATTGTGATTGGAGTTATTGTATGGTTTAATTTTAGTCGTATTCAATTGGCTTTTAAAGGTTATTCTTTTTCACAACAAAGTGAAATACTTGCGTTAGAAAATAATGAAGTTGATGAAATCTTATCATATGATAAATTGGAACATATTTCACAATGGTTGAGCCAAAGTCAAAAAGTTCAATATTATGATGAATATGAAAAATATCTATCCTTACATAAGGATATGCAAGTGAAAGAAGTTATTTCAACTATAGATAATATTTTTGATAATTATGTTCCTAAATTAACAACGCTTAATTATTCAAATGATCAGATTTGGGAAGTTTTAAAAACCGCAGGTGTGAATGAAGTTAAACATTTGGTAGATAAACAATATACTTATGCTCAAATTGAACCATTTATGCAAGTCAAAGGATTTGTTTTTGAAGATATTGATCAATACATGGAATCATATGAAGAAAATAAAAATTATAATTATGCTGTATTGATTACAACATATCCATTTATTATTTCTGAAAATGAAGTTGATCAACCTTATACAATTCAAAATCCAGATGATGTTTTAACATTAGTGAAAAAAGGATTCTATTTACCAGCTAATTATGAACCATCTGATTTAGTGAATCCAGATCCTGATAAAGTGAAGGTGGCATCTGATTGCGACGATCCAAGATTGAGAAAAGAAGCTGCTAACGCTTTAGTAGAAATGTTTGATGCAGCTAAAAAAGAAGGTTATGATTTGGTTGTGAATAGTGCTTATCGTTCATATGCAGATCAAAAGGCAACATATGATGATTACTTCAATAAATATGATCCTGTGACTGCAGCAAGTTTAGTTGCTGAACCAGGAGGAAGTGAACATCAGACAGGATTAGGTGTTGATTTAACATGTCAGGCTGTTATTGATGATAAATTAAATGGTATTGAAAATAGTCGTTTTGGTTATAAACCTGATTATAAATGGTGTGTAGCAAATTCTTATAAATATGGTTTTATTTTAAGATATGAAGAAGATAAAGCTGGTATTACAGGTATTGCTAATGAACCATGGCATTTTAGATATGTTGGAAAAGAAGCAGCAAAAGAAATCTTTAATAATGGTTGGACATTAGAAGAATATTGCTTAAATAAAGGGGTTATCCCTGATATTAAGAAAGGTCAATAATCTAGGGTTATCCCTAGATTATTTTTTAGGAGAAAATCATGAAAACATTAATAACAACTCTCAATTCAAAATATATTCATACGTCATTATCATTGCGTTTGCTTTATGTAGCTTCTTATCATCGCTTTGATGTTGATTTTAAAGAATATACAATTAAGGATTCACTTGAACATATTGTTGATGATTTATTATCAATGCATTTAGATATGATTGCGTTTTCTTGTTATATATGGAATATTGAATATATTGATAAGCTATGCCATATGTTACGTCAAAGACAACCTGATATTATTCTTGCTTTAGGGGGACCTGAGGTCACTTATGAACCACAGTACTTTTTAGAGCATATACCAGTAGATTACATTTTAAGTGGTGAAGGGGAAGAAATATTCCCTCAATTATTAGAAGCTTTAGAAAAGAAACAGGATGTATGTTTACCAGGTGTCAGTTATCGTGGGCATATCTCATCAACAGTAGCTGTTGCAGATTTAAAATATGTAGAATCCTTAGATTCGCCGTATTGTTTACCACAAGATCAAAAAGATATGAGTAAACGTATCTTATATTTTGAAACAAGTCGAGGGTGTCCATTTCAATGTCAATATTGTTTATCTTCATTAGAACAGGGACTTAGATTTTTTAGTGAAGACTATCTCAAAAGACAACTCAATTTGATTTGTCATAGTTCAGCCAAAACAATTAAATTTTTAGATCGTAGTTTTAATGCTGATGCAAATCATGCTATTATGATTTTAGATTATATTTTTAAACATTATCAAGAAGGACAGCAATTTCAATTTGAAATTAATGCGGATGTCCTCAATCAAAAAATTATTGATTTTATTAGAGAGAAAGCACCAAAGGGATTATTGAGATTTGAAATAGGAATTCAATCAACTTATGAACCGACAAATCGCGCAGTCAAAAGAATTCAGAATTTTAAACGTTTAAGCGAAGTGATCACTATGTTAATGCAAGATGGTCAATGTGATTTGCATTTAGATCTCATTGCTGGTTTACCATATGAAACATATGAAAGATTTGCTCAATCATTTGATGATGTTTTTGCCTTTCGTGCAAAAGAATTACAATTGGGCTTTTTAAAACTATTAAGAGGAACATCATTACGTAATGATGCTAAAGATTATGGGTATGTCTATCAAAAAGAGCCTCCTTATGAAATGCTGGAAAACAAATGGTTATCTCATGATGATATGGAAAATATTCATATGGCTGAAGATATGTTGGAGAAATACTGGAATAGTGGGCGTTTTGTACATACGATGAATGCGGTGATGGATGACGTTTCTTCGCCATTTGCGTTCTTTTATGATCTTTCATGTTTTTATCATGAAAAACAATATAAAAAAATAGGTTATCAGTTAGATGAACTTTATCTTTACTTGGATTCCTATTTACCTGAGAAGTATCATGATTTATTGATTATGGATTATTTATTGCAGTTTAAAGTGAAACCTAAAAAATGGTATCAGTCTACTTTAACTCCACAATCAAAGAAACAGGTTTTAAGAGAACTTTCACAAAAATATCAGCTTGATTCTGAGCTCTTATTTAGATATGCAATTGTAGAAGAAATTCAAGATCATTATCTTGTTGTGATCTATAAAGATTATCAATGTCAGTGGTCGATGTATAAGAAAGGGTGATCATAGTATGTTAACGATGGTTGAATATGTTCATCAAAGAATATCAACGTATTCTTTTCAGGTGGGTGTTGATTTTACTATGGGAAATGGTCATGATACACTTTTTTTAGCTGAACAGTGTCCAAAGGTCTATGCTTTTGATATACAGCCTGAAGCATTGGAAAATACAAAAAAACGTTTAGGAGATAGACAACATGTACAACTGATTTTAGATAGTCATGAAAATATGAAACAGTATTTTTCATCATTTGATATAGGAATATTCAATCTTGGCTATTTACCACAGGCTTCTCATCATATTACAACAACATTGCCGTCTACTCAAGAGGCTGTCTGTCAAGCTATTGAAATGATGAAAAAAGCTCTTTTTATTGTTGTTTATCCTGGTCATGAAGAAGGATATCAGGAAAGTTTATGGATTCATGAATATGTATCACAGTTAGATTCTCATCAGTTTCATGTTTCGTGCTTTCAAATGTTGAATAAAAAGAAAGCACCTTATGTTATTGAAATAGAAAAGAAGCAGTAAATTCTGCTCAATGTCGTCAATTTAATGACATTAAAATAGAGAGAATATTTGATCAAATTCAAAATTCTCCCTTTTTTCTTTCTG